>NZ_JBHVPZ010000003.1:273399-424942 GCF_042887135.1 Kitasatospora sp. NPDC057965 | reverse complement strand
GTCGAACGACTGCCCGCCCTCGTCACGTCCGTACGCCGTCAGGACTCCTTGCCGCCGCCCCCGCGGCGCGACCGGCGCCGGCCCAGCACCCGGCGGACCGGGCCGGTGACCGCCCCGGCCGCCCGCGCCAGCCGCGCGCCGACCCCCAGCCGGGCGGTCAGCAGCGCGTCCGAGATCCGCCACCGCAGCTGGGCGGAGGACGGCGGCAGCAGCAGCGCCCTGATCCGCTCCCGCCGTCCGAGCCGCGCCCGCAGGCCGTCCCGGGCGGTCCGGACGTCCGCCGCCAGCGGCTCGCCGACCTGCGCGGACCGGGCGTAGAGCACCCGCTCGGTGGCCAGCGCCACCCGGCCCGCGGCGGCCGCCGAGGCCTCGTCCAGCTCGCCGGTCTCGGTGATCCGGCGGACGGCGGCACGCGGAGTGCGCGACTCGTCCGGCGGGATGCCGAGGTCCCAGGCGGAGTCGATCAGTTCGTCCCAGGCGGCCAGCACCTGCGCGTCGGTGAGCCCGCCGGGACCCGGTCCGCCGGGGTGCCGACGCCCGGCGGTGCCGAGCCGGCGCCGGCGCAGCAGCGCGCGCCAGACCATCGGGGTGAGCAGCAGCACCAGCAGCAGCACGGCGACGGCCAGGGCGGCCAGCGTCTTCCCGGAGGGCCAGACGGACTGCCCGCCGGCGCCGGCCGCGTGGTCGCTGCGGTCGCCGCAGTCGCCGGTGCGGCGCAGCTTCGCGTCGCAGTCGGCGCTGGTGGACGGCAGCGGAACCGGCGTGGTGGCCTGCGGCTGCGGGGCGGGCGCGGTGGTCGGCTGGGTGGCCGGGGAGGAGATCGGGTCCGAGTAGTCGGGCTGGACGCCGCGGTTCGGGGTGGGCTCGAAGCGCAGCCAGCCGTAGCCCTCGAAGTAGAGCTCGGGCCAGGCGTGGTACATCGCGTCGGTCACCGAGTAGACGTTGCCGCCCTTGGTGTTGCCGGGGGTGAAGCCGAGCGCGACCCGGGCGGGGACGCCCAGGGTGCGGGCCATCACCGCCATGGTGGAGGCGAAGTGGACGCAGTAGCCGCGCCGGCGGGCCAGGAAGTCCGCCATCGCGTCGCCGCCGTTGTCGGGCTTGATGGTGGTGTCGTAGGTGAAGTCCGGCCCGGTGAACCAGGTGCGCAGGGCGTCCATCTTGTCGTACGGGGTCGGCGCGTTCTTGGTGATGTTGGCCGCCGTCTGCCGGACCACCTCGGGCAGGTCGGAGGGCACGGCCAGGTACTGCCGGGTGATCCGCTCGGGTGCCTTGGGCGCGCTGCGCAGGCTGGAGGCGGTGGGCTGGACGTCCATCCCGGTGGCCGTGTACTTGAGGCCCTTGATCGCCTTCTCCTTGGCGGGGAGCACGCTGGCGGTGACCCGGTCGAGCTGCCAGGCGGAGTTGTCGCGCAGGTTGACGTTCCGTGCCGGGTAGGGCAGCGGCAGCCAGGCGTCCTCCAGCCGGTTGCCGATCATGACCTCGGTCTTGGCCTCGGGCACGTCGACCGATCCCAGCCCCTCGGGGGCGGGCAGGACGCCGGTGAACGGCTCGGTGTCCGAGGAACCGCGCTTCCAGGCGGTGCCGTCGAAGGCGTCCAGCGCGCCGGTGCGCAGGTAGGTGGAGCCGGCGGACGGGCTCTCCGTCGAGTACGTGAACAGCTCGACGTTGCGCGGGTTGGGCAGCGACCCGGTCAGCGCGACCATCGGGTCGAGGCTGCTCACGCCGCCCGCGCCGCCGTGCCGGCCGGAGGCCGCGGCGGGGCCGGTGTGCAGCAGTCCGGTGCTCCAGCGCGGCAGGAAGGCGGGCAGCAGCAGGGCGAGCACGAGGGCCACCACGCCGACCTGGCGGCCGTTCTGGCCGAGCGCGCCGAGGCCGTTGCCGCCCTCGCCGCGTTCGGCGCCGCGGAAGACCCGGCCCCAGCGGGAGACCCGGTCCTGGCCCTCGGCGAAGAGCAGCACCAGGTAGCCGGTGGCGGCGGTGGCGAACCAGAGCCAGCTGCCCTGGCCGCCGGCCAGGCCGTTGCCGACCGAGTAGAGCGCGAGCAGCGGCAGTCCGGCCAGGGCCGAGCGGCGGTAGGTGACCGCGACGGTGTCCACGGCGACGGCGATCAGACCGACCGAGGCGACCAGGATCAGCCGCAGGCCCGGATTGGGCGGGGCGGGGATGGCGTAGTCGCGGACGTCGGCGAACCCCTGGCCGAGGACCCGGCCGAGGGCGCGGACCGACTCGGTGCCCGGCACGACGCCGCCGAAGACCGCCGAGGAGGAGGCGAAGCCGAGCAGCAGCATGACGAAGAGCGCCAGCAGCTGGCCGACCGGGACGGTCCACCGGTAGAACGGCGTGCGCCGCAGCCCGGCGCCGACGGCCGCGACCACCGTCACCACGAGCAGGGCGTGGCCGATCCAGCCCCTGCTGGTCAGCAGCGGGGTCAGGCAGAGCGCGGCCAGGAGGGTGGCCAGCGCCGAGTACACGGTCAGTTTGGCCCGGGTGGTCACGCGCCGGCCTCTTCTCGGTAGGGGGAGGGCGACTCGGTCCCCTCGGCGGCCCGCCACAGCTCGGGGACGGAGTCGCCGGCGCGGACGGTGAGCACCGTCCAGCCGGCCTCGCGCAGTCGGCGGGCCCGGTCGCGGAACTCCTCGCCGCCGGTGTCCGGGGCGAGCATGCGCAGGCCGGCCCAGGTGCCGGTGTCGAGCAGGAAGACGACGGCGCCGCCGGTGCGGCTGCGCAGCCGGGCGAGCCGGGCGGTCTGCTCCTCGTCGAGCTCGCCGAGGACGGCCACCAGCAGGCCCTCGCCGCCGGCCCGCAGCGGGTCCTCGGCGCGGGAGAGCCCGGCCCCGTCGGAGAGGTCGACGACGGCGAGCGCGTCCAGGATGACGCCGGAGGTGTCGGCGGCGCCGTGCCCGCCGTCCACGCCGAGGCCGGGGACGGCGTGGCCGGTGTCGGTGAGCAGGCGGGTCTGGTAGCCGCGCTCCAGCAGGTGCGCGGCGACGGAGGCGGCGCAGCTCACGGCCCATTCGAAGGAGGAGGCCGGGCCGCTGCCCCGGTGGGCGATCTCGCGGGTGTCCAGCAGCACGGTGGCGCGGGCCCGGCGGGGCTGCTCCTCGCGCCGGACCATCAGTTCGCCGTAGCGGGCGGTGGACTTCCAGTGCACCCGGCGCAGGTCGTCGCCGGCCCGGTACTCGCGCAGGATGACGTCGTCGTCGCCGGCCAGCGCGAGGGAGCGGGTGTGGCTGTCGCCCTGCCCGGCCCATTCGCCGCTGAGCCGCACGTGCGGCAGCGCCAGCACCTGCGGGACGACGGTGAGCACGTCGGAGGCGGCGAAGGAGCGGTTCAGCTCGCACATCCCGAACGGGTCGGAGAGCCGCAGCTGGAGCGGGCCGAGCGGGTAGCGCCCGCGCAGGTCGGAGCGGACCCGGTAGGAGACCTCGCGGTGGCCGCGCGGCTCGACCCGGTCCAGGACGAACCGCGGGCGCGGCCCGAGCACGTACGGGACCTTGTCCTCCAGCAGCAGCAGACCGGTGGGGACCCGTGAGACGTTGTCCACCCGCAGGTGCACCCGGGCCTCCTGACCGGCCACCGCCCGGCGCGGGGAGAGCCGGCGGCCGCTGGCGACCCGGTAGCGGGTGTTGGCCAGCAGCAGCGCGGCGGCCAGCGGCAGCACGGCGAGCAGCACGCCGACGCGCAGCAGCGCGTCCTGGCCGAGCAGGTAGGCGCAGACCACCGCGGTCAGTCCGGCGGCGAGGAAGGAGCGGCCGCGGGTGGTGAGGCCGCGCAGGCCGGCGCGCAGGCCCGACGGTTCGTCGGACGGGCCCACCTCAGCCCCTCCGGACGGCCGTGCCGCCCTGCTGCGGGCGCGGCAGCGGCAGGCGGGCGACCAGGTCGGTGACGATCTGTTCGGCGGTGCGGCGGCTGAGCTGGGTCTCGGCGGTGGGCATCAGACGGTGGGCGAGCACCGGGACGGCGAGGCGCTGCACGTCGTCCGGGGTGACGTAGTCGCGGCCGTCCAGGGCGGCGGCGGCGCGGGCGGCCCGGACCAGGTGCAGGGTGGCGCGCGGCGAGGCGCCCAGCCGCAGCTCGTGGCTGCTGCGGGTGGCGGCGACCAGGTCGACGACGTAGCGGCGGACCGGGTCGGCGACGTGCACGGCGCGGACCAGCTCGACCAGCTTGAGGATGTCGGCGGCGTGCGCGACCGGCTGCAGGTCGTCCAGCGGGCTGGCGCCGGCGTGCACGTCGAGCATGGCGAACTCGGCCTCGGGGCTGGGGTAGCCCATCGAGATCCGGGCCATGAAGCGGTCCCGCTGGGCCTCCGGGAGGGGGTAGGTACCCTCCATCTCGACCGGGTTCTGGGTGGCGACCACCATGAACGGCGAGGGCAGCACGTAGCTGGTGCCGTCGATGGTGACCTGGCGCTCCTCCATCGACTCCAGCAGCGCGGACTGGGTCTTGGGCGAGGCCCGGTTGATCTCGTCGCCGACCACGATCTGGGCGAAGATCGCGCCGGGGCGGAACTCGAAGTCGCGCTGCTGCTGGTCGAAGATGTTGGTGCCGGTGACGTCCGAGGGCAGCAGGTCCGGGGTGAACTGGATGCGCCGCACGGTGCAGTCGACGGACCGGGCGAGCGCCTTGGCCAGCATGGTCTTGCCGACGCCGGGAACGTCCTCCAGCAGCAGATGGCCCTCGGCGAGCAGCACGGTCAGGGCGATCCGCACGGCCTCCGGCTTGCCCTCGATCACGCTCTCGATGTTGGCCCGGACCCGGTCGACGACGGCGGCGAGTTCCGACAGGCCGACCGGGCCGTACCCGGCTGCGCCCTGGTCGCTCCCCGCACGACCGTCGAGACCGGCCTGATCGCTGTAGCTCGTCACCCGTTCGCTCCCTGGCACACCACGACCGGCTCCGTCCGAGCCCGGCCCCACCCCATGCTGGACGCGGCCCCTCCGGGAGCGGTTCCGTGTGCGGGAGCCGGTGCCGGGGTACGGCCTGCGGCTGGCCGCCCCAGGTGGTTCGAGGTCAGACCGGCAGGCGCATTCTCCCCCCTGGGGAGGTCAGAAGTCACCACTTGGAAGGGCTGCCCAGGTCGGAAGGGGCACCGCGGGTGCCCGGCGCGCCCGGACGGCGTCGGCCGGGCCGCTCGGGCGGGCTGCTCGGCCGGGCCGTTCGGCGGGGCGGGAGATCAGTCGATCTCGCGCAGCAGACCGGTGTGGACGTCGAAGACGAATCCGCGCACGTCGTCGGTGTGGAGCAGGAAGGGCGAGGTGCGCACCCGCTGCATCGACTGCCGGACGTCGCCGTCCAGGTCGACGAAGGCCTCGACGGCCCACTGCGGGCGCTGGCCGACCTCGGCCTCCAGCTCGCGGCGGAAGTCCTCGGTGAGGCCGAGCAGGCCGCAGCCGGTGTGGTGGATCAGCGCGATCGAGCGGGTGCCCAGGGCGCGCTGGCTGATGGTCAGGGAGCGGATGGTGTCGTCGGTGACCACGCCGCCCGCGTTGCGGATGACGTGGGCGTCGCCGAGTTCGAGGCCGAGTGCGGCGAAGAGGTCGAGACGGGCGTCCATGCACGCGACCACGGCGATCCTCTGCACCGGGCGGGCGTCCATGCCGCCGTCGCGGAAGGTCAGCGCGTACTCGCGGTTGGCGGCGACGAAGCGGTCGATGATGGTCGGGGTGGGGTCGGCAGCGGCGGTCGGCGTGGGCCGGTCGGGAGTCACTGTCATGGGGAAGACGTTAGTGCGATTCATCCGCTCGCGGTGGGGCTGTTTGCGACAGAGCGGACGCCTGTGGCCGAAGGCGTTTCCACAATGCGGGAGTGATGGGCGATCGGCCGTCCGGGTGCCCCGCCGGGCCTCTGGCATGTGCCACGAGCACCGTCGCGACCTGCGGTGATCCTTTCCGCCGCCCGGGTGGTGCGCCGGAGCGGGCCATTGACTGACGGGGCGTGCGCGATAGAGTTGCGGCGCAGTGGAGCACACCCGCCGGGGCCCGTCAACCGGGCCTTTCCGGCCGTGCGGTGACCGACGCGGCCCGTGGCCTCCACCCGCTCTCCGTGCCACCTGGCGCACCTTCCCCGGCGCCGGGCGGTCACGACCTTCCCCAGGAGCGGGCGGGGACCACGGGTCGCGCGGCCCGGCCCGCGGGACGGCTGCGCGGCGTGGTGGGAGAGAATGGTCGGAGCTCCCCGGACGTCGGGCGGCTTTCGCACCGAGGAAGGGCGCCACAGCGCATGACCACCAACGATCCGGCACCCAAGCACGTCCCGGTGATGCTGCAGCGGTGCATGGACGCGCTGGCCCCGGCGATCTCCCGGCCCGGCGCGGTGGTGGTGGACGCCACCCTGGGCCTCGGCGGCCACAGCGAGGCCCTGCTCACCCAGTTCCCGGACGTCCGGCTGATCGCGGTGGACCGCGACCCGGCGGCGCTCAAGCTCTCCGGCGAGCGGCTGGCCCGCTTCGGCGACCGGGCCACCCTGGTGCACGCCGTCTACGACGAGATCCCCGAGGTGCTGGAGCGCCTGGGCGTCCCCAGGATCGACGGCGTCCTGTTCGACCTCGGGGTCTCCTCGATGCAGCTGGACGAGGCCGACCGCGGCTTCGCCTACGCCCAGGACGCGCCGCTGGACATGCGGATGGACCAGACCCGGGGGATCAGCGCGGCCGAGGTGCTGAACACCTACAGCCACGGCGAGCTGGCCCGGATCCTCAAGTTCTACGGCGAGGAGCGGTTCGCCGGCAAGATCGCCTCGGTCATCGTCCGGGAGCGTGAGAAGGAACCGTTCACCACCAGCGCGCGTCTGGTCGATCTGGTGCGCAACGCCATCCCGGCCGCCACCCGCCGCACCGGCGGGAACCCGGCCAAGCGGACCTTCCAGGCGCTGCGGATCGAGGTCAACGGCGAACTGGAGGTCCTCGACCGGGCGATCCCCGGAGCGCTGGACGTGCTGGCGCTCGGCGGGCGGATCGTCGTGATGTCCTACCAGTCGCTGGAGGACCGTCTGGTCAAGCAGTACTTCGCGGCCGGTGCGACCAGTACCGCCCCGCCGGGGCTGCCGTTCGTACCCGAGGAGCACCAGCCCTGGCTGAAGCTGATCACTCGCGGTGCCGAACTGGCCACGGAGGAGGAGATCGAGGAGAACCGGCGCGCCGCGCCCGTGCGGCTGCGGGTGGCGGAGAGGATCAGGGACCGAAGCACCCGGCGCTGACCGGCACCGGGGCGGTCCGAAGGGCGGAGGAACAACAGTGGTGGGGCCGGTGGCCGGAGGCGGGGCGGGGAGTCGTTTGCTCCCCGGGCAGAGCGGCAGGGCGCGGATCACCGTGCGTCCGGGGCGGCCGGTACGGGGGCGGACACCGTTCGCCGTGCTGGTGGTGGTGCTGCTCGGAGCCGGGCTGCTCGGGCTGCTGGCGCTGAACACCGCGCTCAACGAGGGCTCCTTCGAGCTGTCCCGGCTGCAGCGGCAGACCACCGTGCTGACCGACGAGCAGCAGGGGCTGCAGCGCCAGATCGACCAGAACTCCGCTCCGGACGCGCTGGCCCGCCGGGCCGGCGAGCTGGGCATGGTGCCGGGTGGCGGGATGGCCTTCCTCGACCTGCCGAACGGCGGCGCCGTGGTCGGCACGCCCAAGGCGGCCCAGGACAGCCCTCCGGTGAAACGGTCCACCGCGGAACCGTGGCCCGCGAAGCAGCCCGCGCCGGGCACCCAGCCGACCGCTCAGCCGAGTGCGCAGCCGACCGGCCAGCCGACCGCCCAGCCGACCGCGGGCGGGACCACCCCGGCCGCCCCGCCGCCGCCGTCCACCGCCGCCGCGTCGCCGACCGGCCCGGTGTCGGGCGGCGACGTCACCGTCCAGGTCAACCCGGGCACGGCGCAGCCGTCGCCGCACGCGGGCGGGGGTACCGGCCGATGAGCACACCCCGCCAGCCCTCCGGTGGCGCCGGCGCGGGCGGTCGCCGCCCCGTCAAGGGCGCCGCGCCGCGTCCGGCCGCCCCGCGCGGGCAGTCCGCCGGCCGCGCCCAGACCCCCAAGGCGCAGAGTCCCAAGGCGCAGAGTCCCAAGGCCCAGCCCGCCAAGCCGTCGGCCGCCAAGGAGCAGCCCGGCCGTCCGCGCCCGGCGCGCGCGCCCCAGCAGCGCCGCTCCGACGGGCGCCCCCCGGCACCCCGGCCGCGCCCCCAGCGCCGCCCGCCGACCCGTCGCCCCGCCTCCCGCGGCATCCGGCTGGCCGACCCGCGCCGCCGGCTGCGGGTGATCACCATCGTGCTCTCGGTGGTGTTCTCGATCTTCGCCGGACGGCTGGTCCAGCTGCAGCTGCTGGACTCCGACGCGCTGGCCGCCGACGCCAACACCAACCGCTACCTGAACATCCCGATCACCGCCGAACGGGGCTCGATAACGTCCTCCGACGGGGTGTCGCTGGCCACCACCGTCGACGCCTACGACATCACCGCCGACCCGGCGATGTTCACCCCCGAGGCGACCGGTCTGCCCGACGCCCCCGAGCAGGCCGCCGCGCTGCTGGCGCCGATCCTCGGCGTGCCCAAGGAGAAGATCGCGGCCGACCTGCACACCCCCAAGACCCGCTACAAGCGGCTCGCCGCCCAGCAGAGCCCGGACGTCAAGAACCAGATCAGCGACCTCAAGTCCGGTCTGGAGAAGCAGGCGGGATCGCGCGCCTGCCAGGCGCAGAAGCGGCTGCTGAACAAGCCCGCCGAGGAGGGCGGCCGCACCCGGCTGGACAACGAGTGCGTCAACCCGCTGGCCGGCGTCTTCAACCGGGACACCCAGAAGCGGGTCTACCCGTCCGACGGGCTGGCCGCCAACCTGGTCGGCTTCGTCAACGCCGAGGGCGAGGGCGCTGGCGGGCTGGAGCAGCAGTACCAGAAGCTGCTGGCCGGCAAGGACGGCCACAGCAGCTACGCCCAGGCCGGCGGCCGCCTGGTGCCGACCGCGGGCGGCTCGCTGGACCCCGCCGTGCCCGGCACCGACCTGCGGCTGACCATCAACCGCGACATCCAGTGGGCCGCCCAGCGGGCCATCACCGACCAGGTCACCAACGCCGGGGCGGAGAAGGGCTACGTGATCGTCCAGGACGTGCGGAACGGCCAGGTGCTGGCGATGGCCACCTCGCCCGGCTTCAACCCGAACGACCTGAGCACCGCCAAGAACTCGCAGCTCGGCAACGCCGCCCTGCAGGACGCCTACGAGCCCGGCTCCACCGCCAAGCTGATGACCATGGCGGCCGTCCTGGACACCGGCAAGGCCACCTGGGACACCAAGGTCACCGTGCCGTACCCGCTGGTCCGCGGCGACGTCGCGTTCAAGGACGACATCGAGCACGACACCTGGTACCTCACCCTGGCCGGCGTGCTCGCCAAGTCCTCCAACATCGGCACCATCGAGGCCGCCCAGACCCTCGGCGACACCCAGCCCGAGGCCAACCGGGTGCTCTACGACTACCTGCGGAAGTTCGGCATCGGCCAGCAGACCGGCCTCGGCTTCCCCGGCGAGACCGCCGGGCTGCTCGACAAGCCGGAGGACTGGAAGGCGTCCAAGCAGTACACCATCCCGTTCGGCCAGGGCCTGTCGGTCAACGCGCTGCAGGCGACCTCGGTCTTCTCGACCATCGCCAACGGCGGGGTCCGGGTGGCGCCCAGCGTCGTCCAGGGCACCACCGCGCCGGACGGCAAGTACAGCGCGGCCCCGGCCTCGGAGCAGTCCCGGGTGGTCAGCGAGCAGACCGCCAAGACCCTCACCGAGATGCTGGAGTCGGTCGTCTCCGACGAGCAGGGCACCGGCGGCAGGGCCGCGATCCCGGGCTACCGGGTCGCCGGCAAGACCGGCACCGCCAACCGGGTGGACCCGAAGGCCGGCGGCTACCGCGGGTACACCGCTTCCTTCATCGGCTTCGCCCCGGCCGACCAGCCCCGGGTCACCGTCTCCTGCGTGATCCAGGACCCGGTCAACGGCCACTTCGGCGGCCAGCTGTGCGGCCCGGTGTTCAAGCAGGTGATGGAGTTCACCCTCAAGACCCTCCAGGTCCCGCCGAGCGGCAGCGAGGCGCCCAACCTGCCCGTCGAGTGGAAGCCGTGATCGACCATGAGCAACAACCTGGCGGGTGCGGCCGCCGGTGCGGAAAAGGGCCGGTTTGGCCCTGGACGCCCTTCGGCGGATAGCCTCTCCGCCGTGCCGAAACCCGATCAAATCACCGTGAGCCCGCCCCGCCCCGCCCGGACCGGCGCCCGGCCGCTCGCCGAGGTCGCCCGCCTGCTGGGCCTGGACCCCGTCGAGGGGCCCGAGGTCACCGGCGTCACCCACAACGCCCGCGAGGTCCGCCCCGGCGACGTGTACGTGGCGTTCCCCGGCGCCAACCACCACGGCGCCTCCTTCGCCGGGCAGGCCGCCGAGGCCGGCGCGGTCGCGGTGCTCACCGACCCGGCCGGCGCCGAGCTGGCGGCGGGCACCGGCCTGCCGCTGCTGGTCGTCGACCGGCCCCGGGCCCGGATGGGCGAGCTCGCGGCCGCGGTCTACGACCGGCCCTCCGAGCGGCTGCTGATGATCGGGCTCACCGGCACCAACGGCAAGACCACCACCTCCTACCTGGTCGAGGGCGGCCTGCGCGGCGCCGACCGCCACCCCGGGGTGATCGGCACCGTCGAGATGCGGGTCGGCGACGAGCGGATCAAGAGCGAGCGCACCACCCCCGAGGCCACCGACCTGCACGCGATCCTCGCCGTGATGGGCGAGCGCGGCGCGGACGCGGTGACCATGGAGGTCTCCAGCCACGCCCTGGTCTACGGCCGCACCGACGGCGTGTCCTACGACGTCGCGCTGTTCAACAACCTCACTCCCGAGCACCTCGACTTCCACCCGGACATGGAGGACTACTTCCAGGCGAAGGCCCGGCTCTTCCAGCCCGGCAAGTCCCGCGCCGGAGTGGTCAACGTGGACGACGCCTACGGCCGCCGGCTCGCCGCCGAGGCGAAGATCCCGGTCGCCACCTTCTCCGCCACCGGGGCCCCGGAGGCGGACTGGCGCGCGGTGGACGTCCAGCTCGGCCCGATCGGCTCGACCTTCCGGGTGCTGGGCCCCGGCGGCGCCGAGGCGGACGCCTCCGTCCCGCTGCCCGGCCCGTTCAACGTCGCCAACGCGCTGGCCGCGATCGCCGTGCTCGCCACCGCCGGGATCCCGCTGGAGCGGGCGGTGGCCGGCGTCGCCGCCGTCCCCGGCGTCCCCGGCCGGCTGGAGCGGGTGGACGCCGGCCAGCCGTACGTCGCGGTGGTCGACTACGCGCACAAGCCGGACGCCCTGGAGGCCGTCCTCGGCTCGCTGCGTGAGGTCACCAAGGGCCGGCTGCACGTGGTGATCGGCTGCGGCGGCGACCGCGACCCGCACAAGCGGGCCCCGATGGGCGGCATCGCCGCCCGGCTGGCCGACACCGCCCTGCTGACCAGCGACAACCCGCGCAGCGAGGACCCGCTGACGATCCTCGCCACCATGCTGAACGGCGCCGCCGCGGTGCCCGAGGCCGAGCGCGGCGCCGTCCTGGTCGTGCCCGACCGCGCCGAGGCGATCGAGCTGGCGGTCGCCCGTGCCCAGGCCGGCGACACGGTGCTGGTGGCCGGCAAGGGCCACGAGCTCGGCCAGTACGTACGAGACGAGATCCGCCCCTTCGACGACCGGGAGGTGCTGCGCGAATCCATCGCGCGGACCACGGCCGCCCGGGGCACCGGAGGAGTAGAGCAGCCGTGATCGCACTGACCCTCGCCGAGGTGGCCGCCGCAGTCGGGGGAACCCTGGCCGGCGCCGACCCCGACGCCCTGGTGACCGCCCCGGTCGAGGTCGACTCCCGCAAGGTCCGCCCCGGCGGCCTGTTCGCGGCCTTCGTCGGCGAGCACGTGGACGGCCACGACTACGCGGTCACCGCCGTCGAGGCCGGCGCCGTCGCGGTGCTGGCCTCCCGCCCGGTCGGCGTGCCCGCCGTGCTGGTCGACAGCGTGGTGGACGCGCTCGGCAAGCTGGCCCGCACCGTCGTGGGCCGCTCCGACGCCGCCGTGGTCGCGCTGACCGGCTCGGCCGGCAAGACCAGCACCAAGGACCTGATCGCCCAGCTGCTCCAGCGCCTGGGCGACACCGTCTACCCGCCCGGCTCGCTCAACAACGAGATCGGCCACCCGATGACCGCCCTGCGGGTCGAGGACGCCACCCGGCACCTGGTGCTGGAGATGGGCGCCCGGCACAAGGGCGACATCGAGTACCTCACCTCGATCACCCCGCCGCGGATCGGCCTGGTGCTCAACGTCGGCACCGCGCACGTCGGCGAGTTCGGCTCCCAGGAGGCGATCGCCGAGGCCAAGGGCGAACTCGTCGAGGCCCTGCCGGCCGACGGCGCGGCGATCCTCAACGCGGACGACCGGCTGGTGCGCGCCATGGCCGCGCGCACCAAGGCCAAGGTGGTCTACTTCGGCGAGTCCGCGCAGGCCGACGTTCGGGCACAGGACGTTCGCCTGGACTCCACCGGACGTCCATCCTTCACGCTGAGCACCCCGGCCGGTTCCGCACCGGTGCAGCTGCGCCTGTACGGTGAGCACCACGTCTCGAACGCCCTCGCCGCCGCCGCGGTGGCGATGGAGCTCGGGATGACCGTCGACGACACCGCCGAAGCGCTGAGCCAGGCGGGTGCGCTGTCCCGCTGGCGCATGGAGGTCGTCGACCGGGCCGATGGTGTCACCGTCGTCAACGACGCCTACAACGCGAACCCCGACTCGATGCGGGCCGCGCTGCGGGCGCTCATCTCGATGGGGGGTCGCGGCCCGGAGCGCCGTCGCACCTGGGCGGTGCTCGGCGAGATGCGGGAGCTCGGCGAGGACAGCCTGGCCGAGCACGACGCCATCGGGCGGCTCGCCGTCCGGCTGGACGTCACCAAGCTGGTGGCGGTCGGCGGACGCGAGGCGGCCTGCATGGAACTGGGCGCGAGGAACGAAGGTTCGTGGGGTGAGGAGTCGGTGCTGGTGTCCGACGCGGACGCGGCGGTCGAGCTGCTGCGCAGTCAGCTGCGGCCGGGGGATGTGGTGCTGGTGAAGGCCTCCCGTTCGGTGGGGCTGGAGAAGGTGGCCGAGGCCCTCCTCGCGGACGGTGCGGCCGAGTAATGAAGCAGATCCTCTTCTCCGGCATGATCGGCCTGATCCTGTCGCTGGCCGGTACCCCCGCGCTGATCAAGCTGCTGGCCCGGCAGGGCTACGGCCAGTACATCCGCGACGACGGCCCCAAGGCGCACCACAGCAAGAAGGGCACGCCCACCATGGGCGGCATCGCCTTCATCCTGGCGACCCTGGTGGCCTACTTCGCGACCAAGGCGATAACGGGCGAGAGCCCGACCGCCTCCGGGCTGCTGGTGCTGTTCCTGACCACCGGTCTGGGCCTGGTGGGCTTCCTCGACGACTACATCAAGGTCGTCAAGCGCCGCTCCCTGGGCCTGCGGGCCAAGGCCAAGCTGGCCGGCCAGTCCATCGTCGGCCTGGCCTTCGCGGTCCTGGCTCTGCAGTTCCCCGACAACGCCGGCCGTCGCCCGGCCTCCGAGCACCTGTCCTTCGTCCGGGACTTCGAGTGGGCGATCGGCCCGGTGCTGTTCGTCATCTTCGCGTACTTCCTGATCGCCGCCACCTCCAACGGCGTCAACCTGACGGACGGTCTGGACGGCCTGGCCACCGGTGCCTCGGTGATGGCCTTCGGCGCCTACACCTTCATCGGTGTCTGGGAGTACGGCCAGAGCTGCGCCTACGTGGCCTCGGCCACCTCCAACTGCTACGACGTCCGCGACCCGCTGGACCTCGCGGTGGTCGCGGCCGCCCTGATGGGCTCCTGCTTCGGCTTCCTCTGGTGGAACACCTCGCCCGCCAAGATCTTCATGGGCGACACCGGCTCGCTGGCCCTCGGCGGCGCGCTGGCCGGTCTGGCGATCTGCTCGCGCACCGAGATCCTGCTCGTCCTGCTGGGCGGCCTCTTCGTGATCATCACCCTCTCGGTGATCATCCAGGTCGGCTCGTTCCGGATGACCGGCAAGCGCGTCTTCAAGATGGCCCCGCTGCAGCACCACTTCGAACTCAAGGGCTGGAGCGAGGTCCTGGTCGTGGTCCGGTTCTGGATCATCCAGGGCCTGTGCGTGGCCGTCGGCCTCGGCCTCTTCTACGCGGGATGGGTGACCGGATGACCGCCCCCGCACCGACCGGCCCCGACTGGGCCGGACTCCGGGTCGCCGTCGCCGGGCTCGGCGTCTCCGGCATCAGCGCCGCCCGCGTCCTGCGCGGCCTCGGCGCCGAGGTCACCGTCGTGGACGGCGGCTCCGGCGAGGGCCTGCGGGCCCGCGCCGCCGAGCTGGAGGCGCTGGGCGTCACCGTCCGCCTCGGCGACGGCGCCACCCTGCCCGAGGGCACCCGACTGGTCGTCACCTCGCCCGGCTGGCCGCCGAGCAGCCCGCTGTTCGCCGCCGCCGCCGAGGCCGGCGTCGAGGTCTGGGGCGACGTCGAGCTGGCCTGGCGCCTGCGCCGGCCGCTGCCCGCCACCGGCGAGCCGGCCCCCTGGCTGGCCGTCACCGGCACCAACGGCAAGACCACCACCGTCCAGATGCTCGCCTCGATCCTCACCGCCGCCGGCCGGCGCACCGCCGCCGTCGGCAACGTCGGGGTCTCGGTGCTGGACGCGGTGCTCGCCGAGGAGCCGTACGACGTGCTCGCCGTCGAACTCTCCAGCTACCAGCTGCACTGGGCGCCCTCGCTGCGCCCGTACGCGGCCGCCGTGCTCAACCTGGCGCCCGACCACCTCGACTGGCACGGCTCGATGGAGGCGTACGCCGCCGACAAGGGCCGGATCTACGAGGGCAACGTCGTCGCCTGCGTGTACAACCTGGCCGACCCGGCCACCGAGGCGCTGGTCCGCGAGGCCGACGTCGAGGAGGGCTGCCGGGCGATCGGCTTCGGCCTCGGCGCGCCCGGCCCGTCGAACCTCGGCGTGGTCGACGGCCTGCTGGTGGACCGCGCGTTCGTGGCCGACCGGGCCAAGAACGCCGCCGAGCTGGGCTCGGTCGAGGACGTCAGGCCGCCGGCCCCGCACAACATCACCAACGCCCTGGCGGCCGCCGCGCTGGCCCGCGCCTACGGCGTGGAGCCGAAGGCCGTCCGGGAGGGCCTGCGGGCCTTCCGCCCGGACGCGCACCGGATCGCCGAGGTCGCGGTGGTCGACGGCGTCACGTACGTCGACGACTCCAAGGCGACCAACACCCACGCCGCCGCGGCCTCGCTCGCCGCGTACCGGCCGGTCGTCTGGATCGCCGGCGGCCTGGCCAAGGGCGCGACCTTCGACGAGCTGGTCGGGGGCGCGGCCGAGCGGCTGCGGGCCGCCGTGCTGATCGGCGAGGACCGCGCGCTGATCCGCGAGGCGCTGGCGCGACACGCCCCGGATGTCCCGGTGATCGAGGCGGCCGAGGGCCAGACTGGCGCGGTGGCGATGACCGAGGTGGTCCGCGCGGCCGCGTCGCTCGCCCGAACGGGTGACACGGTACTGCTGGCCCCGGCCTGCGCCTCGATGGACATGTTCACCAACTACGGCGAGCGCGGCGACCTGTTCGCCGCGGCCGTGCGGGAGCTGGCGGACCGGTAGCGGACATGGACGGGCTCCGGCCCTGAAGCACGAAAAGGGGAGCGGTGTGGCCGGGCAGGGCAGGGCGGGTGGTTCGAGCACGCCGGAGAGAGGCGGCCCGGCCGAGTCCCTGCGGGTGATCTCGGCCACCACCACCGCCTACAAGTCGGCCGGTCCGGTCGCCCGTCTGCAGGCCTTCCGGGGCCGCGTGCGGTACGCCCTGGACCGGCCGCTCACCCCCTACCTGCTGATCGCCGGAACGGCGCTGCTGCTGGTCGTGCTGGGGCTGATGATGGTCTTCTCGGCCTCCCAGATCCTGGCGCTGGGCCAGCACCGCTCCACCCAGTTCTACTTCTTCAAGCAGCTGCTCGCGGTGGTGCTCGGCCTCGTGCTGCTGCTCGGCTTCGCCCTGGTGCCGGTGGCCGTGCTGCGGGTGATCGTCTACCCGGTGATGCTCATCGTGATCGGCGCCCTGGTGCTGGTCGCGATCCCGGGCATCGGCATGGAGGTCAACGGCAACCGGAACTGGCTGGATTTCGGCGTGTTCCAGTTCCAGCCGTCGGAGTTCGCCAAGCTGGCCCTGGTGCTCTGGGGCGCCGACCTGCTGGCCCGCAAGCAGAAGACCGGCACGCTCGACCAGTGGAAGCACCTGCTGGTCCCGCTGGTGCCCGGCGCCCTGCTGCTGCTCGCGCTGATCATGCTCGGCGGCGACATGGGCACCTCGATGATCCTGGTCGCGATGCTGTTCGGCCTGCTGTGGATGGTCGGCGCGCCGCTGCGGCTGTTCGTGGCCACCCTCGGCGTGGCCGTGGTGGTCTGCACCGCCCTGGTGGTCACCGTCCCGCACCGGGCCGAGCGGCTCTCCTGCATCGGCGTGACCAAGCTCGACGCCGCAGGCACCTGCTTCCAGGCCCTGCACGGCGTGTACTCGTTCGGCCTTGGCGGTCTGTTCGGCTCCGGCCTCGGCGCCGGCGTGGAGAAGTGGGGCCAGCTCCCGGAGGCGCACACCGACTTCATCTTCGCCACCACGGGCGAGGAACTCGGTCTGGTGGGGACGCTGTCGGTGATCGGTCTCTTCGCGGCACTAGGCTACGCGGGTATCCGTGTGGCCATCGGCACGAAGGATCCCTTCGTCAGGTACGCCGCGGGAGCCGCCACCACCTGGATCATGGCGCAGGCCGTGATCAACCTGGGGTCGGCGCTGGGACTGCTGCCCATCGCGGGCGTCCCGCTCCCGCTGTTCTCCTACGGCGGTTCCGCCATGCTGTCGGCCATGTCCGCGATCGGGGTGCTGCTCTGCCTGGCACGCAGCAGCTCGGGAGCGAAGGCGGCCCTGGCCGCCCGGAGCAAGAACTCCCGGATCAGGAAGCAGCTGGCCCGGGTGCTGCCACGACGACGAACCACAGCGCGCCCGGCCAGCGGGCCGGCACGCAGGGAGCGGTGAATTTCGGTGCATGTCGTACTCGCCGGCGGGGGGACCGCCGGTCACATCGAGCCGGCCATGGCCCTCGCGGACGCCCTCCGCAGGCACGACCCGTCCATCGGGATCACCGCCCTCGGCACCGAGCGCGGCCTGGAGACCCGACTGGTGCCCGAGCGCGGCTACCAGCTGGAGCTGATCCCGGCCGTCCCGCTGCCCCGCAAGCCCACCCCCGAGCTGATCACCGTCCCGGGCCGGCTGCGCGGCACCGTCCGGGCCGCCCAGGAGATCATCGAGCGGGTCAAGGCGGACGCCGTGGTCGGCTTCGGCGGCTACGTCGCGATGCCCGCCTACCTGGCCGCCAAGCGGGCCGGTGTGCCGATCGTGGTGCACGAGGCCAACGCCCGGCCCGGCCTGGCCAACAAGATCGGCGCCCGGTACAGCGACTTCGTCGCCGTCTCCACGCCGGACAGCAAGCTGCGCGACTCCCGGTACATCGGCATCCCGCTGCGCCGCACCATCGCGACCCTGGACCGGGGCGCCGCGCGCCCGGACGCCCGGCACTACTTCGGCCTCGACCAGCGGCTGCCCACCCTGCTGGTCACCGGCGGCTCGCAGGGCGCCCGCCGGCTGAACGAGACGATCACCGCGATCGCCCCCCGGCTCCAGCAGTACGGGGTGCAGATCCTGCACGCGGTCGGCCCGAAGAACGAGCTGCCGCAGGTGGACGAGATCCCCGGGATGCCGCCGTACCGCCCGGTGCCGTACCTGGACCGGATGGACCTCGCCTACGCCGCGGCCGACATGATGCTCTGCCGCGCCGGCGCCATGACGGTGGCCGAGCTGGCCGCGGTCGGTCTGCCCGCCGCCTTCGTGCCGCTGCCGATCGGCAACGGCGAGCAGCGGCTGAACGCCCAGCCGATGGTCAAGGCCGGCGGCGGCCTGCTGGTCGACGACGCCGAGCTGAGCCCGGACTGGGTGCTGCAGAACGTGCTGCCGGTGCTCACCGACCCGCAGCGGCTCTGGGACATGAGCCGGGCCGCCGCCGAGTTCGGCCGCCGGGACGCCGACGAGCTGCTGGTCGGCATGGTCTACGAGGCCATCGAGGCCGCCCGGGGCGGCCGCCGTCGTGGCTGACGCCCGGCTCGCCGATCCCCTCGACGAGGAGTTCGAGGCCGAGGAGTACGCTCCTCGGCTCCGGCTCTCCCGGCGGGGGGCGCTGGTGCTGGGCGGTCTGACCGCGGTACTCCTGGGCGTCCTGTCCTGGCTGGTGTTCTTCTCCTCGGTGCTGGAGGTGCGCTCGGTCTCCGTGCAGGGGATGCGGGACGACCGGCTGACGGCCGACGAGGTCCGCTCGGCGATCGGCGGTGTCGGTTCCGGCCCGCTGGCCCGGGTGGACCTCGACGACGCCCGGCGACGGGTGGAGGCGATCCCCCGGGTGGCGAAGGCGGAGGTCTGGCGGGGCTGGCCGAACACCCTGCGGGTGAAGGTCACCCAGCGCACGGCGGTCGCCGCCGTCAAGGGCGAGGACGGCCAGTTCACCCAGGTCGACGCCGGCGGCGTGAGCTTCGCCACCGAGCCGGCCGCCCCGGAGGGGGTGCCGGTGGTGGAGCTGAAGCTCAGCCAGCAGGCCCTCGACGTGGAGTCGGTGATCGGCCGGGGGCAGCTGGTGCAGGGCGCGGTGGCGGTGGCCGCCGGCCTGCCGGCGGACGTCCGGCAGCGGGCCGGGGTCGTGCTGGTGCACTCGTACGACGACATCCAGTTGCAGCTCGACGGGGGAGCGACGGTGCGCTGGGGGAGCTCCGAGCAGACCGATCGAAAAGCCCGGGTGCTGGTGGCGCTGCTGAATCAGAAGGGTACGAACTTCGACGTGAGCGCCCCGGACTCGCCTGCGGTGTCGTGATGATCCGGTAGGTTTTCTACGACAAGGTGGGCTTGACGCGGTTTCGCGTCGGCCCGAACCTTGGTGGTCACCCCGGTTTCATCCGGCGGTCGATGATCACATAGGCTCAAAAGAAAAAGGGAAGCTCGGCGTGTTCGTTGAAACGCGTGCCAGGAGCCACCTAGTGTCCTGTGTCACCAGACTGTGTTTCCTGGTGATGTGACAGAGGCACAGCACTAACCCTAAAGGTCAAGTTTAGGGTTGGGGTCGGCGGTCGGCATTTCGGACATTACGTCAGAAACCAGGCTCCCTACCCATCGACATCCGTCGGTTCGGCCCCACCGGGTATCGGGCCGACCCGGAAATTCGAGGCGAGAGGCCTTCGACGTGGCAGCACCGCAGAACTACCTCGCAGTCATCAAGGTCGTCGGTATCGGCGGCGGTGGTGTCAACGCCATCAACCGGATGATCGAGGTCGGTCTCAAGGGCGTCGAGTTCATCGCGATCAACACCGATGCGCAGGCCCTCCTCATGAGCGACGCCGACGTCAAGCTCGATGTGGGCCGTGAACTCACCCGGGGCCTCGGCGCCGGCGCCAACCCCGAGGTCGGCCGCAAGGCCGCCGAGGACCACCGCGAGGAGATCGAGGAGGTCCTCAAGGGGGCCGACATGGTCTTCGTCACCGCCGGTGAGGGCGGCGGCACCGGCACGGGCGGCGCACCGGTCGTCGCCAACATCGCCCGCTCGCTGGGCGCGCTCACCATCGGCGTGGTCACCCGCCCGTTCACCTTCGAGGGCCGGCGCCGCGCCAACCAGGCCGAGGACGGCATCGCCTCCCTGCGCGAAGAGGTCGACACCCTCATCGTGATCCCCAACGACCGGCTGCTGTCCATTTCGGACCGCCAGGTCAGCGTTCTGGACGCGTTCCGCTCGGCCGACCAGGTCCTGCTCTCCGGTGTCCAGGGCATCACCGACCTGATCACCACCCCGGGTCTGATCAACCTCGACTTCGCCGACGTCAAGTCCGTCATGTCGGACGCCGGCTCGGCGCTCATGGGCATCGGCTCGGCCCGCGGCGAGGACCGCGCCAAGGCCGCCGCCGTGATGGCGATCTCCTCGCCGCTGCTGGAGGCCTCGATCGATGGCGCCCGCGGTGTGCTGCTCTCGATCTCCGGCGGATCCGACCTCGGTCTGTTCGAGATCAACGAGTCCGCCCAGCTGGTCAGCGAGGCGGCCCACCCCGAGGCCAACATCATCTTCGGTGCCGTCATCGACGACGCCCTCGGCGACGAGGTCCGGGTCACCGTCATCGCGGCCGGCTTCGACGGCGGTCAGCCGCCGGCCATCGTCCGCGAGCCGGTGGTCAAGGCGAGCGCGGCCACGGCCGGCTCGTCGTCCTCCTCGGCGTCCGGCGGCAGCGCCCCCGAGCGGCCGGCCGGCCGGCCGTCGTACGGCGGCATCGGCTCGGTGACCTCCCGTCCGGAGGGCGAGGGCGCCGCCCCGGCCCGTCCGACCGAGGCCCCGGCCACCGCGACCGCCGCCCCGGTGCCGCCGCAGGTGCAGCCGGCCCGCCAGCCGTTCGTGGAGAGCCCGGCCGAGGAGCTCGACGTTCCGGACTTCCTTAAGTGATCGACCACGCGGTCCGCGACGGTGCTCACTTCGCCTTCACCACCCGGTGGGGCGGGGTGAGCACTTCGCCGTACGGGGAGCTGAACCTCGGCGGCGCGGTGGGGGACGACCCGGTGGCCGTCCGGGAGAACCGGGCGATCGCGGCCCGCGCGCTCGGCCTCGACCCGGCCGACGTGGTCTGGATGAACCAGGTGCACGGGGCCGAGGTGGCCGTGGTGACGGAGCGGCAGCCGGCCGGGCAGGCCCCGGCCGTCGACGCCGTGGTCACCGACCGGCCGCTGGCGCTGGCGGTGCTCACCGCCGACTGCACTCCGGTGCTGCTGGCCGACCCGGTCGCGGGTGTGGCGGGCGCCGCCCACGCCGGACGGCCCGGCCTCGCCGCCGGGGTGGTCCCGGCGGTGGTCCGGGCGATGGTGGAGCTCGGCGCCGAGCCCGGGCGGATCGTCGCCGCCACCGGCCCGGCCGTCTGCGGCCGCTGCTACGAGGTGCCCGCGCAGTTGCGCGCCGAGGTCGCCGACCGGGTGCCGGCCGCGTACGCGCAGACCTCCTGGGGGACCCCGGCGCTGGACGTGCCGGAGGGAGTCGCGGCCCAGCTGGCCGCCGTGGGTGTCACCGAGCTGGTGCGATCATCGGTCTGCACCCTCGAATCCGCCGATCATTACTCCTACCGCCGCGAGCAGCGCACGGGCCGGCTCGCGAGCTACGTCTGGTTGGGCTCTGAACACTGATGACGAACGACATCTACGGACCGTTCCCGAGCGGTTCCGACCGGTTTCCGGACAAGGACTGGCTGGACGCGCTGACGGAGGGTCAGCGCGCCCGGTACGAGGAACTGGGCACCAACCTGGAGGTCGTCGAGCGCCGGATCGCCGACGCCTGCGCCGCCGCCGGACGGGCCCGTGACGAGGTCCGGCTGATCGTGGTCACCAAGACCTATCCCGCCGAGGACACCGCGCTGCTGGCCGGTCTGGGCGTCACCGACGTCGCGGAGAACCGCGACCAGGACGCCGCGCCCAAGGCGGAGCAGTGCAGAAACCTTCCGCTGGCCTGGCACTTCGTCGGCCAGCTGCAGACCAACAAGGTCCGCTCGGTCGTCCGCTACTCCGACCACGTCCACTCGGTGGACCGGCCGCGGCTGGTGGAGTCGCTCGGCGCGGCGGTCCGCAAGGCCGGGCGCGCCGATCTCGGCTGCCTGGTGCAGATCGCGCTCGACAAGGAGCACGGCGAGGGCGAGCACCGCGCCGGCGTCGCCCCGGCGGACGTCGCGGCGCTGGCCGACGCGATCGCCGACACGCCCGGGCTGCGTCTGGACGGTGTGATGACCGTCGCTCCGCTGGCCGGTCCGCTGGCCGGCGACCCGGCGGCGGCCTTCGATCGGCTGGCGGAAATCGCAAGCGCCGTACGGACCGCCCATCCGGCTGCCACCATGGTGTCGGCAGGGATGAGCGGTGACCTTGAGCAGGCCATTGCCGCCGGAGCGACACATGTGCGCGTCGGAACGGCGGTACTCGGAGTGCGGTCACCCCTCGGGTAACGTCACCGGGTAGTAGATCAGACTGCAGGACAAAATAGGACAGAAGCTAGCAGCTTATCTGAGCGCTAGCCAACCGTGGATCGCAGCTCCGCGGCCCTCATCCACGAACTTTGACCGGCCGTCGGCCTGACGAAGCGTCGTGGGCGGACCGCGGAATCCGCAAGGCGGGGCCGCTCGGCCCGGCCGCCGGGACGGAGCCGGTCCACCACAAGCGGAGGAGACAGGAGCATGGCCGGCGCGATGCGCAAGATGGCGGTCTACCTCGGCCTCGTGGAGGACGAGACGTACGACGGCCAGGGGTACGACCCCGATGACGACTACGACGCGGACCCCGAGCCGATCCGGACCGGACGGACCGAGGACATCCCCCGGCCGGCCGCGCCGGCGCCCGCGCCGGTCTCCTCGATCACCCCGCAGCCGGTGCCGGCCGCCGTCCCGATCCGTCAGGAGACCCCGAGGATGGCCCCAGTGTCGTCCATCACACCCGAACGCCGCCACAACCTGGAGAAGAGCGCCCCGGTGATCATGCCCAAGGTCGTGAACGAACGAGAGCCCTACCGCATCACCACGCTGCACCCTAGGACCTACAACGAGGCCCGTACCATCGGCGAACAGTTCCGTGGCGGGACCCCCGTGATCATGAATCTCACGGAGATGGACGACACCGACGCGAAGCGGCTCGTAGACTTCGCCGCTGGACTCGTCTTCGGTCTGCACGGCAGTATCGAGCGCGTGACGCAGAAGGTGTTCCTCCTGTCTCCTGCTAACGTCGATGTCACGGCGGAGGACAAGGCTCGGATCGCCGAGGGTGGGTTCTTCAACCAGAGCTGACCCGGCCACGACTTTACGTGTGGATCTGATCGACAGTGAGTTAGCGACAGGCGAGCGGCCCCAGGGCCGGGAATCGGGGAGAGGGAAGCGCGATGGAGATCGTGTGGGCAGTGCTCTACTACGCACTGACCGTCTTCCTGGTGTTCCTGCTCGTGCGGCTGGTGATGGACTGGGTGTTCCAGTTCGCGCGTTCGTGGCGGCCCGGCAAGGCCATGGTTCTGGTCCTGGAGGCCACGTACACTGTCACGGATCCGCCGCTCAAGCTTCTGCGGCGGTTCATTCCGCCGCTGCGTCTCGGGGGCGTGGCGCTCGACCTGTCCTTCTTCGTACTGATGATCATTGTGTATGTCCTGATCTCGCTTGTGCGGCCCTAGTCGTAGGTGAGCGATGCGACAGGATGCCGGTGTGCCGACGATCACGTTGAGGTGAAGAGATGCCATTGACCCCCGAGGACGTTCGGAACAAGCAGTTCACGACCGTCCGCCTGCGCGAAGGCTATGACGAGGACGAGGTCGATGCCTTCCTCGACGAGGTCGAGGCGGAGCTGACCCGTCTCCTCCGCGAGAACGAGGACCTGCGCGCCAAGCTGGCCGCCGCGACCCGGGCCGCCGCGCAGAACCAGGCCAACATGCGCAAGGAGCCGCCGCAGGACGCGCGTCCCGGCGCCCCGGTGCCGGCGGCCATATCCGGCCCGCCGGTCCCCGGGCAGCAGGGTGGCCCCGGTGGCCCGCAGCAGATGGGCCCGGGCGGTCCGCAGCAGCAGATGGGTCCCGGCCCGCAGCAGCAGCAGCAGATGGGCAACCAGCCGCTCGGCCTGCCGTCCGGCGCCCCGCAGCTGCCCGCCGGCCAGGGCGGTCCGATGGGCCCCGGCCCGCAGCAGCAGCAGATGGGCCAGACCATGGGCGGCCAGCAGCAGCTGGTCCAGCCGATGGGCGGTCAGATGCTCCAGCCGATGGGCGGCCCCGGCGGCCCGCAGGGCATGGGCAACCCCATGGGCCAGGGCATGGGCCAGCAGCAGATGCAGCAGATGGGCGGCCCCATGGGCGGTCCGCAGCAGCAGATGGGCGGCCCGCTCGGCGCCCCGATGCAGCAGCAGGGCCCCGGTGGCGACAGCGCCGCCCGCGTGCTGGCGCTCGCTCAGCAGACCGCCGACCAGGCGATCTCCGAGGCGCGTTCCGAGGCCAACAAGATCGTCGGCGAGGCGCGCAGCCGTGCCGAGGGTCTGGAGCGGGACGCCCGTGCCAAGGCCGACGCGCTGGAGCGGGACGCCCAGGAGAAGCACCGGGTCGCGATGGGCTCGCTGGAGTCCGCCCGCGCCACGCTGGAGCGCAAGGTCGAGGACCTGCGCGCGTTCGAGCGTGAGTACCGGACGCGTCTGAAGTCCTACCTGGAGACCCAGCTGCGCCAGCTGGAGTCGCAGGCGGACGACTCGCTCGCCCCGCCGCGGATCCCGGCCACCGCGTCGCTGCCGCCGGCCGCGTCGTCGATGGCTCCGGCCGGTGCCGGCGCGATGAGCAGCCCGTCGCCGAGCTTCGGCGGCAGCCAGCCCTCGTTCGGCGGGAACCAGCCCTCCTTCGGCGGGCAGAGCTCGTTCGGCGGGAACTCGGGTGCGCCGGGCTTCGGTGGGCAGGCCTCGGGCGGGAACTCGGGCGCGCCGCAGATGCAGCCGGCCGGGATGACCCAGCCGATGGCGGCGGTCCGGCCGCAGCCGCCGCAGCCGATGCAGCAGGCTCCTGCGCCGATGCGGGGCTTCCTGATCGACGAGGACGGCGACAACTAGCGGTAGCCGTTCGGCGGAGCGCCCCCTTCTCGACCCTTCGGGGTCGGGGAGGGGGCGCTTCTTTCTGCGCCGTGAACGGCCGGACGGGAGCAGCGGAGGAACCGCCGCCGCCTCCGGGGAGGCGACGGCGGTCACCGGGGGCCGGTCAGGCCTTGCGGAGCTGGAAGGCGAGGCCGAGCGAGTCGTCGGAGAAGGTGTCGGACTGCCAGTCGGCGGCGCCGGCGGCGAAGTCGGTGGCGAGGACCTCCTCGGCGACGAGGGCACCGTGCTCGGCGATGGCCTCCGCGGTCTCGTCGCTGGTGGCCCGCCAGCGCAGGACGATGCGGTCGGCGACGTCCAGGCCGGAGTTCTTGCGGGCCTCCTGGATCTGGCGGATCGCGTCGCGGGCGATGCCGAGGCGCTTCAGCTCGGGGGTGATCGCCAGGTCGAGGGCCACGGTGGCGCCGGACTCGTTGGCGACGGCCCAGCCCTCGCGCGGGGTCTCGGTGATGATCACCTCGTCGGGGGAGAGGGCGACGCTCTCGCCGTTCAGCTCCACCGAGGTGGTGCCCTGGGCCCGCAGTTCGGCGGCGAGCCCGGCGGCGTCCGCGGCGGCGACCGCCTTGGCGACGTCCTGCACGCCCTTGCCGAAGCGCTTGCCCAGCGCGCGGAAGTTGGCCTTGGCGGTGGTGTCGACCAGCGAGCTGCCGACCTCGGCCAGCGACTCCAGGCCGGAGACGTTGAGCTCCTCGGCGATCTGCGCGCGCAGGTCGGCGGGCAGCTCGTCCCAGCCCTGGGCGGCGACCAGGGCGCGGGACAGCGGCTGACGGGTCTTCACCCCGGACTCGGCGCGGGTGGCCCGGCCCAGTTCGACCAGGCGGCGGACCAGCGCCATGTGGCGGGAGAGGTCGGCGTCGATCAGCGACTCGTCCGCCTGCGGCCAGCTCGCCAGGTGCACCGAGGCCGGCGCGTCCGGGACGACCGGGACGACCAGGTCCTGCCAGACCTGCTCGGTGATGAACGGGGTGAGCGGGGCCATCAGCCGGGTGACGGTCTCCAGCGCCTCGTGCAGGGTGGCGAGCGCGGCGGCGTCGCCCTGCCAGAAGCGGCGGCGGCCGCGGCGGACGTACCAGTTGGAGAGGTCGTCGACGAAGCCGGAGAGCAGCTTGCCGGCGCGCTGGGTGTCGTACGCCTCGAAGGCCGCGTCGACCTCGCGGACCAGGGTGTTCAGCTCGGAGAGCACCCAGCGGTCCAGCTGCGGACGGTCGGCCGGGGCCGGGTCGGCCGCGGACGGCGCCCAGCCGGCGGTGCGGGCGTAGAGGGCCTGGAAGGCGACGGTGTTCCAGTAGGTGAGGAGGGTCTTGCGGACCACCTCCTGGATGGTGCCGTGGCCGACCCGGCGGGCAGACCAGGGCGAGCCGCCGGCGGCCATGAACCAGCGGACGGCGTCGGCGCCGTGCTGGTCCATCAGCGGGATGGGCTGCAGGATGTTGCCCAGGTGCTTGGACATCTTGCGGCCGTCCTCGGCCAGGATGTGGCCCAGGCAGACGACGTTCTCGTAGCTGTTCTTGTCGAACACCAGGGTGCCGACGGCCATCAGGGTGTAGAACCAGCCGCGGGTCTGGTCGATCGCCTCGGAGATGAACTGCGCCGGGTAGCGCTTCTCGAACAGCTCCTTGTTCTCGTACGGGTAGCCGTACTGGGCGAAGGGCATCGAGCCCGAGTCGTACCAGGCGTCGATGACCTCGGGGACCCGGGTGGCGGTGCCGCCGCAGTCGCGGCAGGCGAAGGTGACCTCGTCGATGTACGGGCGGTGCGGGTCGAGGCCGCTCTGGTCGGTGCCGGTCAGCTCGGTGAGCTCGGCCAGCGAGCCGACGCAGGTGAGGTGGCCCTCCTCGCAGCGCCAGATCGGCAGCGGGGTGCCCCAGTAGCGGTTGCGGCTGAGCGCCCAGTCGATGTTGTTGTTCAGCCAGTCGCCGAAGCGGCCGTGCTTGACGTTCTCGGGGAACCAGTTGGTGGCCTCGTTCTCCCGGATCAGGGCGTCCTTGACCGCGGTGGTGCGGATGTACCAGGACGGCTGCGCGTAGTAGAGCAGCGCGGTGTGGCAGCGCCAGCAGTGCGGGTAGCTGTGCTCGTACGGCAGGTGGCGGAAGAGCAGGTCGCGCGCCTGGAGGTCCTTGACCAGGGCCTCGTCGGCCTTCTTGAAGAACTGGCCGCCGACCAGCGGGACCTCGGGGGCGAAGGTGCCGTCGGCCAGCACCGGGTTGACCACCGGCAGGCCGTACTTGCGGCAGGTCGCGAGGTCGTCCGCGCCGAAGGCGGGCGACTGGTGGACGATGCCGGTGCCGTCCTCGGTGGTGACGTAGTCGGCGTTGAGGACGTAGTGCGCGTTCTCGATCTCGACCAGGTCGAACGGGCGGCGGTAGGCCCAGCGCTCCATCTCGGCGCCGGTGAAGGACTCGCCGGTCGGCTCCCAGCCCTCGCCGAGGGCCTTGGCCAGCAGCGGCTCGGCGACCACCAGCTGCTCGGTGCCGTCGGTGGCCACCACGTAGGTGACCTCGGGGTGCACGGCGGCGGCGGTGTTGGAGACCAGGGTCCACGGGGTGGTGGTCCACACCAGCAGGGCGGCGCGGTCGGCCAGCGGGCCGCTGGTCAGCGGGAAGCGGACGAAGACCGAGGGGTCGACGACGGTCTCGTAGCCCTGGGCCAGCTCGTGGTCCGAGAGGCCGGTGCCGCAGCGCGGGCACCAGGGGGCGACCCGGTGGTCCTGGACCAGCAGGCCCTTGTCGAAGATCTGCTTGAGCGACCACCACACGGACTGCACGTAGGACGGGTCCATGGTGCGGTAGGCCTCGTCGAGGTCGACCCAGTAGCCCATCCGGGTGGTCAGCTCGGTGAAGGCGTCGGTGTGGCGGGTCACCGACTCGCGGCACTTGGCGTTGAACTCGGCGATGCCGAACGCCTCGATGTCCTGCTTGCCGGAGAAGCCCAGCTCCTTCTCGACGGCCAGCTCGACCGGGAGGCCGTGGCAGTCCCAGCCGGCCTTGCGGGCGACGTGGTAGCCCTTCATCGTCCGGTAGCGGGGGAAGACGTCCTTGAAGACGCGGGCCTCGATGTGGTGGGCGCCGGGCATGCCGTTGGCGGTGGGCGGGCCCTCGTAGAAGACCCACTCCGGGCGGCCCTCGGACTGCTCCAGGCTGCGCTGGAAGACCTTGTTGTCCTGCCAGAAGGAGAGGATCTGGTGTTCGAGGGCGGGCAGGTCGACCTGCGCGGGGACGGGGTTGTAGGTGGTGGCCATCGCGGGCGTCTACCTCCGGCGGATGCGTGGACGGGATCCGACGGAGGGACGAGACGGCGTGCCGTCCCGCGGTACCACCCTCCTTGGCCGCGGTCCTGACTGCGGCCCTCTTGTTTGGGCTTGCGGCCGGTTCTACTGGGTCGACGAGCGTCGTCGCGGACCGTTCTTCCGGCGGCTCCGGGGTGATCTTCGCGCGGTGCACACCCCCGGGCTCGCACCGTCCCCGGGTCGCTGGTGGCTGCGTACTGCGGTACTCGTCCCCATCTGTGCCTTGCAGGCCCAGTGTATCGGCCGTCGCAAGTCGGTTTCGGCGCGCCGGGGCGAGGGGCACAACTCTGTTCGGCGTGCTGGGCGTGGCGGCTGTGACGTCTGCCCGGGTGGGATCATTGTGAGGCGTCGGTATGTCATGTTGTGACCGTTTTTGATCGGGATTATCGTTCCGGCACTGGAGGCCGCCGGGAACCGGCGGCTCGATTCGTTCGTAGATGGGGTCGAAGCCATGGCTGAGAAGGCAACCGGCGCGGGTACCGCCACCAAGCGGGCACGCAAGGCCGTGGCAGGCGACCCAGGGGAGGGGACCGTGACCACTACCGCACGGCGCAAGAACACCACCGACACCGCCCTCGTGGCCCCGGGCCTTACCCGTACCCCGGCCGCGGCCGGGACCGCCGCCCGGTCCGTCGGCGGCGCCGAATCGGTCGACCCGGCCGAGCTACCGGTCCGGCCCGGCGAGGATCCGTGGACCTCCGAGGAGGTGCACGAGCTGCACGCCGAGCTGATCAGCGAACTGGAACGGCTCCAGCACGAGATCGGCGCGGCCGAGGCCGCCATCACCGGTCTGATGCGCGACTCCAACGACGGGGCCGGCGACGACCAGGTGGACGCCGGGACGAAGAACATCTCGCGGGAGAGCGAGCTCGCGCTGGCCAACAACGCCCGGGACAGCCTCGCCCAGACCGAGCACGCGCTGGCCCGGCTGGAGGGCGTCGGCTTCGGCACGTGCGAGTCCTGCGGCCAGGCCATCGGCAAGGCGCGGATGCAGGCTTTCCCGCGGGCGACGCTCTGCGTCCAGTGCAAGGCCAAGCAGGAACGCCGCTGACCACTCCGGGCGACCCACCGGGGCGACGCGGGGGGTCGGGCTTGCCGTAGGCTCGACCCCGTAACGTCGCCCGATCCCTCGCTGGACCGGGCTTCCACCGGCCCTCGGCCCCCACGTCACGGCAGCGGAGCGGATCATCAGTACGCAAGGTTCCCCCCAGACCCGGGACGACGCCGTCCCGACGCCCGCCGACGCCGTGGCCGGGACCCCGGACGACCGGGAGGCGCCCGCTGCTCAGCCGCAGGCGCCCGCGCAGCCGGAGGCACCCGTGCAGACCGAGCGTCCGGCCCCGACCGGGGAGCCCGCGCAGACCGAGGAGCCCAAGGGGCCCCGGCGGGTCGGCGTACTGATGGTCGTCGCCCTGCTCGCCTTCCTGATCGACCTCAGCAGCAAGCTGCTGGTCGTGGCCCGGCTGGAGAACCACGCGGCGATCAAGGTGATCGGCGACGTGGTGACCTTCCAGGTGATCCGCAACTCCGGCGCCGCCTTCGGCATGGGGCAGGCGCTGACCGTCGTCTTCACCGTGATCGCCTCGTCCGTCATCGTGGTGATCTGGCGGATCGCCCGGCGGCTGTACAGCCTGCCCTGGGCGATCGCGCTCGGCCTGCTGCTCGGCGGGGCGCTCGGCAACCTCACCGACCGGCTGTTCCGCTCGCCCGGCGTCTTCCGCGGGCACGTGGTGGACTTCATCTCCGTCCAGCACTTCGCGGTCTTCAACCTCGCCGACTCGGCGATCGTCTGCGGCGGCATCCTCGTCGTCCTGCTCTCCTTCCGCGGCAGCAACCCGGACGGCACCGTGCACCAGCAGGCGGAGAAGGGCGAGAAGGCCGGCAAGGCCGAGTAGCGCCCGCCCGGGGCCGGTGGCCCTGGGCCCGGAACGGCGGCGGACGGTGGGGCGGCCCGCGTCCGGCATACTCGTACGGGTGAGTACCGCAGCGCAGATCCGCAGCCTCCCCGTTCCCGACGGCCTGGAGGGCGAACGCCTCGACGCCGCCCTGGCCCGGATGTTCGGCTTCTCCCGGACCAAGGCCGCCGAGCTGGCCGCCGACGGGAAGGTGACGCTCGACGGCGCCGTCGCCGGCAAGTCCGACCGGGTCACCGCCGGCTCCTGGCTGGAGGTCGAGATCCCGGCGCCCGCCGCGCCGGTGCAGATCGTCGCCGAGCCGGTCGAGGGCATGCGCATCGTCCACGACGACGAGGACATCGTGCTCGTCGACAAGCCGGTCGGCGTCGCCGCCCACCCCAGCCCCGGCTGGACCGGTCCCACCGTGATCGGCGGGCTCGCCGCGGCCGGCTACCGGATCTCCACCTCCGGCGCCGCCGAGCGCCAGGGCGTCGTGCACCGGCTCGACGTCGGCACCTCCGGGCTGATGGTGGTGGCCAAGTCGGAGCGCGCCTACACCGACCTCAAGCGGCAGTTCCACGACCGGGTGACCGAGAAGAAGTACCACACGCTGGTCCAGGGCCACCCGGACCCGCTCAGCGGCACCGTCGACGCGCCGATCGGGCGGCACCCCAGCTCCGACTGGAAGTGGGCCGTCACCCGCGAGGGCAAGCCGTCGGTCACCCACTACGACCTCATCGAGGCCTACCGGGCCGCCTCGCTGCTGGACATCAAGCTGGAGACCGGCCGCACCCACCAGATCCGTGTCCACATGTCGGCGCTGCGCCACCCCTGCGTCGGCGACCTCACCTACGGGGCCGACCCGACGCTCGCCAAGCGGCTGGGCCTGACCCGGCAGTGGCTGCACGCCGTGTCGCTCGGTTTCGAGCACCCGGCGGACGGCGAGTGGGTGCAGTTCGCCAGCGAGTACCCCGCGGACCTGCGGAAGGCGCTGGACATCATCGCTTCGGAGAGCTGAGGGCGACGGGGATGGCGGCGACGATCCGGGTGGCGCGCGGCGAGGCCGACCTCGCGCTGGTGCACGAGGTCCGGCGGGAGGTCTTCATCGTCGAGCAGGGGATCGCCGAGGAGGAGGAATGGGACGACCTCGACCCGACCTCGGAGCACCTGCTGGCGATCGGCCCGGACGGCGGGCCGGTCGGGACCGCGCGGCTGATCTTCGGCGAGCAGGCGCTGAAGATCACCGGCGGGATCGAGGGCCGGGTGCTGCTCGGCCGGCTCGCGGTGCTGGCGGCGGCCCGGGGGACCGGGCTCGGCGCGGAGCTGGTGCGGGCGGTGGAGGCCGCCGGGCTGGCGCGCGGGGCGCGCGAGGTGGAGCTGCACGCGCAGGTGCAGGCGCTCGGGTTCTACGAGCGCCTGGGGTACCTGGCCGAGGGGCCGGTGTACGACGACGCCGGGATCCCGCACCGGACGATGACCCGGGTGCTGTAGAGGGACCGCTGCGGCCGGACCGGCCGGTCGGCCCGGCCGCAGCGGTCGGCCCGGTGGGCGCCGGTGGTTTTATCGGACGCCTACTCCGCATGCGGCTACGATCACCGCCATGGAGCTCGGTGGGGCGTGGCGCCGGTGGCGAGGCCGTGGGACGGCCGCCGGACGGAGACTGGTGGCCGGGGCGGTGGCCCTGGTGGCGGTGGCCGGGGCCGGGACGGCGGTGGCCGTCGCGGCCGGGGGCGAGCAGTCCGTCCGTCAGGAGGATCGTTTCCTCGCGATGCCCGAGACGCCCGGCAGCGCCCAGGTCGTCCAACTGGACACCTCCTTCTTCACCACCGGCGACGGCCCGCGCCCGGCGGTGCTGCTCGGGCACGGCTTCGGCGGCTCCAAGGAGGGCGAGCGGGAACGCGCCCGGGAACTGGCCCGGCAGGGGTACGCGGTGCTGACCTGGTCGGCGCGCGGCTTCGGGCGCTCCGGCGGCAGGATCGGGCTGAACGCCCCGGACCGCGAGGTCGAGGACGTCAAGCACCTGGTCGACTGGCTGGCGCAGCGCCCCGAGGTACAGCTGGACGGTCCCGGCGACCCCCGGGTGGGGATCACCGGCGCCTCGTACGGCGGGGCGGTGGCGCTGCTCGGCTCGGCCTACGACAGCCGGATCGACGCCGTGGCCAGCGCGATCACCTGGTGGAACCTGGCCGACGCGCTGTTCCCGCAGGGGGTGCGCGGCTCGGGCGCCGTGGACGGCGTGTTCAAGAAGCTGTGGGCCGGGATCTTCTTCACCACCGGCTCGGTGGGCGAGCTCGGGCCCTCCGGCGGTGCGGCCCGGCCGGCCCTGGCACCCGATCAGGGCGGCGGGCAGGTCGGCTGCGGCCGGTTCCTGGACGAGCTGTGCCGGATGTACGACCGGGTGGCGGCCTCCGGGCACGCCGACCCGGAGGCCGTCGCGCTGCTCGAACGCTCCAGCCCGTCCTCGGTCGCCGCGCGGCTGAAGGCACCCACCCTGGTGATCCAGGGTCAGCAGGACTCGCTGTTCCCGCTCGACCAGGGCGACGCGATCGCCCGGGCGGTGGCCGCCAACGGCGCCCCGGTGGCGGTGGACTGGTTCGCCGGCGGGCACGACGGCGCGACCGATACCAGTGACCGGGTGGACACCCGGACGACGGAGTGGTTCGACCGCTTCCTGAAGGGCGGCGGTCCGAAGGGCGGCACCGCCGAGGGCGATGCCGCGAAGGCCGGGGGGACCGGCCCGGCGTTCCGGGTGACCCGGACCGGCGGGGTCGACTCGACGGGCTTCCAGGCGGTGCTGCGCGGGGCCACCGCGGACGCCTACCCGGGCCTCGGCGGCACCGGCTCCCGGCAGTTCGAGCTGAAGGCCCCCACCGGCGAGCCGGAGCAGGCCTTCGCCAACCCGCCGGGCGGCGCGCCGCCGAACATCTCCGCACTGCCGGGCTTCGGCGGCGCGCTCAGCCAGGCGTCCTCGCTGGGCGCCGGGCTGTCGCTGGACTTCCCCGGCCAGTTCGCCGCCTTCGAGTCGGAGCCGCTGGACTCCTCGGTGCACCTGACCGGACAGCCGACCGTGCCGGTCCGGGTGCGGGCCGACCGGCCGGACGCGGTGCTCTTCGCCAAGCTGTACGACGTCGCCCCGGACGGCAAGCAGAGCCTGCCGCAGCAGCTGTCCGCGCCGCTGCGGGTGACCGGCGCCGACGCGCCCGAGGGCAGGGAGGTCACGGTGGCGCTGCCCACCGTCGACCACACCTTCGACGCCGGGCACCGGCTGCGGCTGGTGCTCGCCTCCACCGACCTCGCGTACGCCTCGCCCGTCGAGCCCGCCACCTACCGGGCGGCCGTCACCGGGCCGGTGACCCTGCCGACCGTGGACGGGCTGGTCACCGAGGCGGCGCCGCTGCCGTCCCGGACCTGGGTGCTGCCGCTGGTCGCGCTCGCGCTGGCCGCCGCGCTGGTGCTGGTGCCGAGGCTGCGCGCGGCCAGGAGCGCGCGCCGGGCACACGGACCGGCGTACGACCCGGCGCTCGCCGGGGTTCCGCTGCAGATCACCGGTTTGAGCAAGCGCTACAAGGGCGCCGCCGACCGCTACGCCGTCCGCGACCTGGGCTTCCGGGTGGAACAGGGCCAGGTGCTCGGTCTGCTGGGACCCAACGGCGCGGGCAAGACCACCACGCTGCGGATGCTGATGGGCCTGATCCGGCCGGACGCCGGTGAGATCCGGATCTTCGGCCACCTGGTGCGGCCCGGCGCGCCGGTCCTCTCCCGGGTCGGCGCGTTCGTCGAGGGCGCGGGTTTCCTGCCGCACCTCACCGGGCGGGCCAATCTGCGGCTGTACTGGCAGGCCACCGGCCGTCCGGAGCAGGACGCGCACCTGGAGGAGGCGCTGGCCATCGCGGGGCTCGGCGAGGCGCTGGACCGGGCGGTGCGCACCTACTCGCAGGGCATGCGGCAGCGTCTGGCGATCGCCCAGGCCATGCTCGGCCTGCCGGACCTGCTGATCCTCGACGAGCCGACCAACGGGCTCGACCCGCCGCAGATCCGCGAGATGCGCGAGGTGATGATCCGGTACGCGGCGGCCGGGAGGACCGTCATCGTCTCCAGCCACCTGCTGGCCGAGGTCGAGCAGAGCTGCAGCGACCTGGTGGTGATGGACCGGGGCCGGCTGGTCACCACCGGAGCGGTCGCGGAGATCGTCGGCGCGGGCGCTCAGCTGCTGGTCGGCACCGACGCCTCGTTCGGGGCGGCCGAGCTGGCGGCGGCGGCCGACAAGGTGGCCGCGCTGGCCGGGGTCGGCTCGGCCGAGGCCGTCGAGGGCGGGCTGCTCGTCCGGCTGGACGGCATGGCGGGCAGTCAGCTGCTCGCCGAGCTGGTGCGGCTCGGTGTACCGGTGGAGTCGGCCGGGCCGCAGCGCCGGCTGGAGGACGCGTTCCTGTCGCTGATCGGAGGTGCGGCGTGAGCGCCGTGGGTGCTGAGGTGTCGGCCGATCACGCGGTCGGCTACCGGGCCGGGCGGACGCTGCCGTTCCGGGTCGAGGTGGTCCGTCAGCTGCGGCGGCGCCGGACGCTGGTGATCGGCGGGGTGCTGGCCGCGATGCCGCTGCTGGTGCTGGCGGCGTTCGCGGTCGCGGGTACCCCCGGGCGGACCGACCGGACGACGTTCATCGAGCTCGCCACCTCCTCCGGGCCGAACTTCGCGGCGACCATGCTCTTCATGGGCACCGGCTTCATGCTGGTGATCCCGGTTGCGCTGTTCTGCGGGGACACGGTGGCCTCGGAGGCCAGCTGGTCCTCGCTGCGCTACCTGCTGGCGGCGCCGGTGCCGCGGGCGCGGCTGCTGGTGCGCAAGTTCCTGGTGGGGCTGCTCTTCTCGGCGGCGGCCGTGACGCTGCTGCCGCTGGTCGGGCTGCTGGTCGGCACCGCCGCGTACGGCTGGGGGGACCTCCGGCTGCCGGCCGGGGCCAGTCTGACCGCCGGGGAGGCGCTGCCGCGGCTGGCGGTCGCGGTGGCCTACGTGTTCCTGAGCGAGATCGTGATCGCCGCGGTGGCGTTCTGGCTCTCCACCGCCACGGACGCGCCGCTGGGGGCGGTCGGCGGGGCGGTGTTCGGCTCGATCATCACCGGGGTGCTGGACGCCATCACGGCGCTCGGGGACCTGCGGGCCTGGCTTCCGGCGCACTGGCAGTACGCGTGGGCGGACGCCCTGCAGCCGCGGATGGAGTGGGGCGGCATGGTGCAGGGCGTCTCGCTGTCACTGTCCTACGCGGTGGTGCTGCTGGCGCTGGCCTTCCGGGGGTTCACCCGCAAGGACGTGGTGTCGTAGGCGCGGTGTCGTAGACATGGCGCGGTACCGGTTCGTGTGACGGCCCCGCCCCCGGCGTCCCTCGCGGGGGCCGGGGGCGGGGCCGATCGGCTCTGGTACGGGGTCAGCTCTCGTACGGGGTGGTGGGGGCGGCGGCCGTCGCGCGGCGCCGGGTCCGCTGGACCAGGAGGCCGCCCGCGGCGATCAGCAGGCCGCCGGCCGCGAGCAGACCGCCGACCGGTGCGCCGGTCTCGGGCAGGTGACCGCCGCTGTTCGGCGGCTCCGGGTGCGGGCCGGGGCCGTTGGCCGGGGGCTTTCCGTGGTCACCGCCGTTGGCCGGGGGCTTTCCGTGGTCACCGCCGTGGCCCGGGTGCTTGGGGCAGCCCTTGTGGTCGTGGTCCTTCGGGGGGCAGAACAGGACGGTGACGCGCAGCTTCACATCGGGACTGCGGACCTCGCCGCCCTGGGGGTCGGTGGCGGTGGCGTGGGCGGTGTTGGTCACCTCGCCGGCTTTGGCGTCGGCTTCGGTGACGGTGTAGAGGGCCTGGCAGGTGGTGCTCTCACCCGGCTTGAGGGTGATGCGGTCGCAGGTGATGGTGCCGACGCGGTCGTCGGTCACGGTGAGGTTCTTCAGCGCGGCCGTGCCGGTGTTGGTGACGGTGTACGTGTAGGTGATGGTCTCGCCGATGTGCAACAAGCCGGAGGGGTTGGCCTTCTTGGTGATGGTGAGCGCGGTGGCCCCGGTGGTGACGGGCAGGGTGACCTGTGCGTCGGGGCTGCGGACCGCGCCGCCCTGGGGGTCGGTGGCGGTGGCGTGGGCGGTGTTGGTCACCTGGCCGGTCCTGGCGTCGGCTTCGGTGACGGTGTAGCCGGCGTGGCAGGTGGTGCTCTCGCCGGGGTTGAGGGTGGTGCGGTCGCAGGTGACGTTGGTGGCGCGGTCGTCGGTGACGGTGAGGTTCTTCAGCGCGGCCGTGCCGGTGTTGGTGACGGTGTAGGTGTAGGTGACGGTCTCGCCCACGTGCACCGGTCCGGCGGTGTCCGCCTGCTTGCGCAGGTCGAGCCCGAAGGCCCCGTTGATCCGGATCGTCGCCTCGGCCTCCGGCGAGGTGAGCGGGTGGCCGTCCGAGGTCCCGGTGGCGTGGGCGTGGTTGGTGACCGAGCCGGCCCCGCCGTCGGCCGCGGTGATGACGTAGCTGCCGTGGCAGGTGGTGCTGTCGCCGGGGCTGCCGGCCGGGGCGAGCGTGCCGGCGGCGCAGGTGATGCCGGTGACCTTGTCGTCCGTGATGCCGACGGCGTCGACCCGGGTGCCGCCGGTGTTGGTGACGACGTAGCTGTAGGGCACGGTGTCGCCGACGGCGAACGGGCCGGGGGCGTCGACGTGCTTGGTCAGGTGGAGGCCGGGCGGGGCCACGACCGGGACGTTCTCCGAGGCCGGCGGGGACTCGACCGGGGTGCCGTCGGCGGTGCCGGTGGCCACGGCGGTGTTGGCGATCTGGCCGGACTGGGTGTCGGCGGCGGTCACCAGGTAGGTGGCCGTGCAGGTGACGGTCGCGCCGGGGGCGAGCGTGGACACCGGGCAGCTGACCGGTCCGACCTTGGGGTCGTTGACGCCCAGGTTGTCGATCGGCACGGTCCCGGCGTTGGTGACCACGAAGTCGTAGGGCACCGGCGTGCCGACCGTGATGAGCCCGGGCAGCGGCTCGTGGACCTGCTTGACCAGGTTCAGCTCGGGCAGCGGCTGGTCCGTGCTCACCGTGACGTTGCGGATCAGGTGCACGTCGGTGAACAGGCCGGTGGAGCCGGCGAAGCCGAACTTGTAGGTGGAGGGGACGGGCGTCGGGGCGGGGGTGGACAGCACCTGGTGCGGGCCGGTGCCGTCGTTGAAGTCGACGCCGACCGTCAGCACCGGGGAGGGGGCGGGCGTCAGGTGCACGTTCACCCGGCGGCGGGACGGCTCCAGCAGGGTCTGGGCCTCGTCGGGGGTCACCGCGGGCGGCAGCGAGGTGAGCGGGCCCTGCAGGGTGCCCGGCAGGGTGGAGGGCCAGGGGCCGGTGGTGGTGAAGTTGCTGGTCGTCGCGGTCAGGAAGCAGTAGCCGGTGGTGCCGTCGCCGGGGTCGCGGACGGTGACCATGTTGGCGCCGGGCGCGGGGACGTGGAACCCGGTGCCGGCCGGCGAGCGGGTCGCGCAGCCGTTGCCGCGCTGTTCCCAGTCGCCGAAGTAGTTGCCGAGGACGTCGAGACCGACACCCAGGTAGCCGCGGTCGACGCCGGGCAGGAAGGTGAGGTTCGGGTTGTCGTCGGGGAGCTTCTGGGCGTAACCGAGGCTGCCGCCGAAGGCCCCGGGGTGGGCGAGCGAGGTGTCGCCGTTGACCAGGAAGAAGGAGATGCCGTCGGCCGGGGTGTTGGGCGTGGTGCTGCCGTACTGCCACTGGTCGAAGGTGACGTCCAGACCGTTGCCGGCCGGCAGCGCCTGGTCGAACAGGACGGCGCCGCTCTGGTCGTTCGCGGCGTCGGTGATCCGCAGGTAGCCGAGCGGCGCGCTGTTCAGCGGCGGTACCGGTCCGGTCTCGGCGGTCGGGCAGCCGCCGAGCGGGTGGTTGCCCGGGACCAGCGGGGCGGGCGCGGCGCCGGTGAGGCAGGCGGAGCCGACGGCGAGGAAGCGCGGGTCGGCGGTCGCGTTGGTGAAGGCCTCGTCGAGCAGGACGCTGCCGCCCGCCCGGACGCGTTCAGGGGCGGCAGCGACGGGGGCAGCGGCAGCGGTGGGAGCGGGGGCCGAGGAGGCGGGAGCGGAGGGTCCGGCCGGGGCGGCCGGATGCGGTGGTGCGGCGGCCCGGGCGGTGGCGCCGGTCAGGCCGGTGCCGAGGATTCCCAGTGCCGCGATGGTGGTGACGAGGCGGGCCGTTCGGGCGCGGAGCCACGGGGGACCCCCGGTTTCTCTGGTCATGTCGTCACTATGTGCGACAAGCGCACAGTGTGACGAAATGAATGCTCTGAGTGCGTCCGAATGATCGCCCGGACGAAGGAGGGGGGCCCGGAAGGATGGGGCCCCGCCCTCCGGGGGCGGCCGGAGGGCGGGGCCCGGTGCGGTGGTGGCTACTTGACGGGGGAGTAGACCCGCTCGATCTGCTGGGTGCCGGACTTGGTGCGGTAGGAGCGCGTCCACTTGCTGGTCGCGTCCTTGCGGGTCCGGTCGGAGAGCACGTAGTAGTCCATCTGGGTCTGGGCGGGGGTGACCTCCAGCACGCCGTAGCCGTGCGAGTCCAGGTCGACCCACTTGACGTGCGGGTTGGCGCCCTTGATCGCGGCGGCGGCGACCAGCGAGAGGGTCTGCGGCGCGACCTTGAGGAAGTCGTCGATGTTGTCCGAGGTGACCGAGGTGACCACGAACTCGGTGGCGGCGCTGCCCGACAGCGGGTAGGTGGCGGCCTCGTTCGGGACGTCCGAGGCCCAGGCCGAGTGGATGTCGCCGGTGAGGAAGACGGTGTTGGTGATGCCGTTCGCCTTGAGGTGGCCGAGCAGCTCGCGGCGGTCGTGGGTGTAGCCGTCCCACTGGTCGGTGTTGATCGCCAGGCCCTCGCCGGGCAGGCCCAGCAGCTTGGCCAGCGGGCGCAGCAGGTAGTCCGGCAGCGAGAAGAGCGCGACCGGGGAGATCATTACCTCGTTGCCGATCAGCCGCCAGGCGGTGTCGGAGGCGGAGAGGCCGGCCTTCAGCCAGTCCATCTGGGCGCGGCCGGTGATGGTGCGGTCGGCCGAGTCGACGTCGCCGTTGCCGACCTTGACCTGCTGGGAGCGGAACGAGCGCTGGTCCATCAGGTGCAGGTCGGCGAGCTTGCCGTAGCGCAGCCGGCGGTAGGTGGTGCCGGCGATGGACGGGCGGACCGGCATCCACTCGAAGTAGGCCTGCTTGGCGGCGGCGACCCGGGCCGCCCAGTCGCCCTCGGTGCCGGGGGTGTGGTTCTCGGCGCCGCCGGACCAGGCGTCGTTGGCGAACTCGTGGTCGTCCCAGATCGCGATGGTCGGGACCTGGGCGTGCAGCGCCTGGAGGTCCTCGTCCGTCTTGTACCGGCCGTGGCGGGTGCGGTAGTCGGCGAGGGTGAGGATCTCGTGGGCCGGCGCGTGCGGGCGGACCACGGAGCCGGCGGCGCAGAACTCGCCGGTCTTGTACTCGTAGATGTAGTCGCCGAGGAAGAGGAAGGCGTCGAGGTCGCCGCGGGCCGCCAGGTGGCGGTAGGCGGAGAAGTAGCCGGCCTCCCAGTTGGCGCAGGACGCCACGCCGAAGCGGAGCCGGTCGAGGGCGGCGTCGGTGGCCGGGGTGGTGTGGGTGCGGCCGACCGGGGAGGTGGTGGCGCCGGCGGTGAAGCGGTACCAGTAGGCGGTGGCCGGGGTGAGGCCGCGGACGTCCGCCTTGACGGTGTGGTCGGTGTCGGCGGAGGTGGTCACGGTGCCGCTCGCCACGATCCGGGTGAAGCCCTTGTCGGCGGCGAGCTCCCAGCGGACCTCGGTGCCGGCGCCCAGGCCGGAGCCGGGGGCGGCCTCGGGGGCCGGGGTGACGCGGGTCCAGAGCAGGATCCCGTCGGGCAGCGGGTCGCCCGAGGCGACGCCGTGCAGGAACTGGGGCGCGGCGGCGGCCTGGGCCGCGGCGCCGAGGGTCAGCGGCAGGGCGGCGGCGCCCGCGACGACGGCGGTGGCCTTGAGCACCTGGCGACGGTGCGGGCGGGCGGAGGTCATGTCATTGACAAGGTCGGTCACGGCGACAGGCTACCCGTGGGTAATGATGTGTTCCATATGACGAACTGACTGTTTGTCGGTGATTCACCGATGCGTGACGTCCCGCCATCCCGCCGGGTGGGCGCGGCCACCTGGCGGCCATGAGCGATGATGGGGAGGTTCCCCGCCCGCTGCAAGGAAGTTCCCCGACGTGGCCCAGATCCTGCTCCTGCACTCCGCGTACGGCCTGCGCCCCGCCGTCCACGCCGCCGCCGACCGCCTGCGCGACGCCGGCCACACCGTGCACACCCCCGACCTCTACGACGGCCGGACCTTCGACGACATCGAGGAGGGCATGGCGTACAAGGAGGAGCTGGGCAGCGACGAACTGCTTCGCCGGGCCGTGGGCGCGGCCGCCCCGCTGCTGACCTCCGGCGACGCCCTGGTCTACGCCGGCTTCTCGCTCGGCGGCTCGCTCGCCCAGAACCTCGCCCTCGCCGACGAGAACGCGCGCGGGCTGCTCCTCCTGCACGGCACCTCCGACATCCGCGAGGACGCGGCCACCGCCGTCCCCGTCCAACTGCACGTGGCCGAGCCGGACCCGTTCGAGCCGGAGGACTGGCTGAACGCCTGGTACCTCAACATGCGCAGGGCCGGCGCCGACGTCGAGATCCACCGCTACCACGGCGCCGGTCACCTCTTCACCGACCCCGAGCTGTCGGACTACGACGCCGAGGCGGCCGAGCGCACCTGGGCCGTGGCCCTGGACTTCCTCGCCGAGCTGGACGCCGCGTAGTCCTGTTCGCCGGCGCGGGAGGCCGGCCCGGCCGGCCTCCCGCGCCCTCGGGGAGGATGGGGCCGTGACGAGGATGAGTGACGGCCGGTACGCGCCGGCGGGGTCGTTGATCGGGATGGTGCAGCGGGGGCGCGGGCTGGGTGCGCGCATGGTGGCGGAGGATCCGCGGGGGGCCGCCGAGGTGGTGGCGGGGTGCGTCCGGTGGGACTGGCGGTGGGACGACGCCGATCAGCGGGCGGTGTACCTGGCGCGGCTGCTGCGGGACGCGGGGGTCGAGGCCGCGCCGCTGGCGCCGGTGCCGGGTGGGCGGCGGCACGAGACGCACGGGGCGGGGGAGGCGGCGGAGGGGGACGTCGAGGCGCTGGTCGAGCGGCTGGAGCGGGAGTGGGTGGAGCGCCGGTGGTGCGGGCCGGTGCACACGGCGCGGGCGTTGGCCGGGTTCGGGGTGCGGGCGCGCGGCGCGGCGTCGCTGCTCAGGCGCTTCTGGCTGTGGACGCCGCACTCGCACGAGCGGGTGGGGTACCTGGAGGCACTGGCGGTCATCGAGCCGGCCGGGCTGGACGGGATCTACCTGGAGTGCCTCTGGGACTGCGAGGAGGACGCCCGGCTGCTGGGGGTGGAGCGGGCTCCGGACGGGGCGCAGGTGCGGGAGCGGCTGCGGTACCTGGAGCGCGACGAGCTGGAGGGGGAGGCGGTCCGGGCGGCCGCCCGGGAGAGGCTGCTGCGGTGCCGGTCCGCTCGCGGTGAGCGAGTGCGAGGGGAGGGGCGGGAGCGGGCTAGAGTGGGAGGGTGAACGTGTGAGTGATGGTCCGGGCCGGTAGCGGCTCGGGCCTCATCCATTTCCGGGCACCTTCTGTGACCCGCGCGTTCACCGGCCCACCTGCCAGCACGAGCCTACGGAGGCCCCGCCTTGAGCGATCAGCCGTTCGCGCATCTGCACGTCCACACCGAGTACTCGATGCTGGACGGCGCCGCCCGGCTGAAGCAGATGTTCAAGGAGGTCGAGCGGCTGGGGCAGAGCCATGTCGCGATGACCGACCACGGCAACATGTACGGCGCGGCCGAGTTCCACAAGCAGGCCACCGCCGCCGGCATCACCCCGGTGATCGGCATCGAGGCGTACGTCGCCCCGGAGGCCCGCTCCAACACCAAGCGCATCCTGTGGGGCCAGCCGCACCAGAAGAAGGACGACGTCTCGGCGTCCGGCGCCTACACCCACAAGACCATCTGGGCCCGGAACAAGGAGGGCCTGCACAACCTCTTCAAGCTGACCTCGCGCTCGTACTCCGAGGGCTGGCTGGTCAAGTGGCCCCGGATGGACAAGGAGCTGATCTCCGAGCTGTCCGGCGGCCTTATGGCCACCACCGGCTGCCCCTCCGGCGAGCTGCAGACCCGGCTGCGCCTCGGCCAGTTCGACGAGGCGCTGCGGTCCGCCGCCGAGTACCAGGAGATCTTCGGCAAGGAGAACTACTTCCTGGAGCTGATGGACCACGGTCTCGACATCGAGAAGCGGGTCCGCGACGGGCTGATCGAGATCGGGAAGAAGCTCGGCATCCCGCCGGTCGTCACCAACGACTCGCACTACACCACCGAGGCCGACGCCGGCGCCCACGACCTGCTGCTCTGCGTGCAGACCGGCAAGAACCTCTCCGACCCGGACCGCTTCCGGTTCGACGGCACCGGCTACTACATCAAGTCGGCCGCCGAGATGTACGCCCTGGACCAGTCGGACGCCTGGCAGGAGGGCTGTCGCAACAGCCAGCTGCTGGTGGCCTCCCGGGTCGACACCGAGGGCATGTTCGAGTTCCGCAACCTGATGCCGCGCTTCCCGATCCCGGAGGGCTTCGAGTCCGAGGCGGACTTCTTCAAGTCCAAGGTCTGGGAGGGCATGGACTGGCGCTTCCCGGGCGGGTACGACGAGGAGCACAAGAAGCTCGCCGAGTACGAGATGGACACCATCATCCAGATGGGGTTCCCGGCGTACTTCCTCGTGGTCGCCGACTTCATCATGTGGGCGAAGAGCCAGGGCATCGCGGTGGGGCCGGGCCGTGGTTCGGCGGCCGGCTCGCTGGTCGCGTACGCCATGGGCATCACCGACCTCGACCCGATCCCGCACGGTCTGATCTTCGAGCGCTTCCTCAACCCCGAGCGCATCTCCATGCCCGATGTCGACATCGACTTCGACGAGCGCCGGCGCGGTGACGTGATCCGGTACGTGACGGAGAAGTGGGGATCCGACAAGGTCGCCATGATCGTCACGTACGGCACCATCAAGGCGAAGGCCGCCATCAAGGACTCCTCGCGCGTCCTCGGCTACCCGTACGCGATGGGCGACCGGATCACCAAGGCGATGCCGCCGGACGTCATGGGCAAGGGCATCCCGCTGTCCGGCATCACCGACAACAGCCACCCGCGCTACAGCGAGGCCGGCGAGATCCGCGGGCTCTACGAGACCGACCCCGACGTGCGCAAGGTGATCGACACCGCGCGCGGCATCGAGGGCCTGATCCGCCAGCCCGGTGTGCACGCGGCCGGCGTCATCATGTCCGCCGAGCCGCTGACCGACCACATCCCGGTCTGGACCCGGCACACCGACGGCGTCACCATCACGCAGTTCGACTACCCCACCTGCGAGGGCCTCGGCCTTCTCAAGATGGACTTCCTCGGCCTGCGCAACCTGACGATCATGGACGACGCCGTCAAGGCGATCGAGAAGAACAAGGGCGTCAAGATCAATCTTCTTGAGCTGCCCCTGGACGACAAGCCGACCTACGAACTGCTGGCGCGCGGTGACACGCTCGGCGTCTTCCAGCTCGACGGCGGCCCCATGCGCTCGCTGCTGCGCCTGATGAAGCCCGACAACTTCGAAGACATCTCGGCCGTTCTGGCGCTGTACCGGCCGGGTCCGATGGGCGTCAACTCGCACACCAACTACGCGCTGCGCAAGAACGGGCAGCAGGAGATCACCCCGATCCACCCGGAGCTGGAGAAGCCCCTGGAGGAGGTGCTCAGGCCCACCTACGGCCTGATCGTCTACCAGGAGCAGGTGCAGAAGGCCGCGCAGATCCTGGCCGGCTACTCGCTCGGCCAGGCCGACCTGCTGCGCCGCGCCATGGGCAAGAAGAAGAAGGAGATCCTGGAGGCCGAGTTCGTCCCGTTCCAGAAGGGCTGCCGGGAGCGCGGCTACTCGGACGCGGCGATCCAGGCGGTGTGGGACGTCCTGGTCCCCTTCTCCGGCTACGCGTTCAACAAGGCGCACACGGCGGGCTACGGGCTCGTCTCCTACTGGACGGCGTACCTCAAGGCCAACTACCCGGCCGAGTACATGTCCGGCCTGCTCACCTCGGTCAAGGACGACAAGGACAAGTCGGCCGTCTACCTCAACGAGTGCCGGAAGATGGGCATCAACGTCCTGCCGCCGGACGTCAACGAGTCGGACGCGGACTTCACCCCGCACGGTGACACCACCGTCCGGTTCGGCCTGACCGCCATCCGCAACGTCGGCGGCCCGGTCGTCGAGTCGATGATCCGGACCCGGAAGACCAAGGGGAAGTTCTCCTCCTTCCCGGACTTCCTGGAGAAGGTGGAGTCGGTGGTCTGCAACAAGCGGACCGTCGAATCGCTGATCAAGGCCGGTTCGTTCGACTCGCTCGGCCACACCCGCAAGGGCCTGACCGCGCAGTTCGAGCCGATGATCGACAACGTCGTCGGCATCAAGCGCAAGGAGGCCGAGGGGCAGTTCGACCTCTTCGGCGGCGACACGGCGAGCGACGAGCCGAGCTTCGGCCTGGACGTGGTGTTCTCCGAGGACGAGTGGGAGAAGTCCTTCCTGCTCACCCAGGAGCGGGAGATGCTCGGTCTGTACGTCTCCTCGCACCCGCTGCACGGCATCGAGCACGTGCTCGCCGACAAGGCGGACTGCGCGGTCGCGGACCTCGCCGAACGGCCGGACGGGACGATCGTCACCATCGGCGGCATCATCTCGGGCCTCCAGCGGAAGATGACCAAGCAGGGCAACGCCTGGGCGATCGCGACGGTCGAGGACCTCGCGGGCTCGATCGACTGCATGTTCTTCCCGGCCAGCTACCAGCTGGTCTCCTCGCAGCTGGTCGAGGACGCGGTGGTGTTCGTGCGCGGGAAGCTGGACAAGCGCGAGGACGTGCCCCGGCTGATGGGCATGGAGCTCACCGTCCCGGACCTGTCGAACGCGCACGCCGAGGCGCCGATCATCATCAACATCCCGAGCGGGAAGGTGACGCCCCCGTTGGTGGCGCGGCTCGGCGAGGTGCTGAGCAGTCACCGGGGGACGACCGAGGTGCGGGTCCGGCTGGAGGCGCGCAGCAGGACGACGGTGCTGCGGCTCGACCGGCACCGGGTGAAGTCGGATCCGGCGCTGTTCGGGGACCTGAAGCAGCTGCTCGGCCCGAGCTGCCTGGCGGGCAACGGGGCGGCGTAGGGGCTGTCCCCTGCGCGGACCCCGCGGAGCGCCCGTGCCCGGCCGGGTACGGGCGCTCCGCGCTACGCGGAGTTGCGCAGCGGGGCCGGTACGGCGGTGTGCAGTGCGGAGACGAAGGCGGAGATCGCGGGGTGGGCGCCGGCCCCGGCGCGGAACGCGGTGCGGGTGCGGCGGTACATCGGCAGCCGGGTGAGGACGACCCCCGGCGGCGGCCGGTCGATGCCGAGGTGCGGGACCAGCGCCACCCCCTGACCGGCCGCCACCAGGGCGAGCACGGTGGCGAAGTCGTCGATCTGGTGGCGGATCCGGGGCGCGAAGCCCGCGCTCTCGCAGGCCCGGACGGCCATGCTGTGGCACAGGGTGCCCGGCGGGGCGAGGATCCAGGGTTCGGCGCGCTGGTCGGCGACGGCGCCGGGGGCGCGGGCCGCCAGGTACATCGGCTCGGTGAAGATCGGCCGGGTCATCGCCAGCCCGGGCTCCGGGTCGGCGGGCACCAGGTCGTACTCGTGCAGCAGCGCCACGTCCAGCTCGCCCGCGCGCAGCGCCGCCGCGACCTCGGCCGGGTCGACCTCGGTGACCATCGGCTCCAGCCCCGGGTGCCAGCCGGCCAGTTCGGCGAGCACGGCGGGGATGATCGCGCGGGCCGCCGACGGGTAGGTGCCGATCCGCAGCGGGCCGGCCAGGCCGTCGCGGGCGTGGGCCAGTTCGGCGTCCGCCTGCTCCAGCCGTTCGAGCACGGCCTCGGCGTGCCGGACCAGGTTGCGCCCGGCGGGGGTGAGGGTGACCCGGCGGCCGGTGCGTTCCAGCAGCGGGACGCCGGCCTCCTTCTCCAGCACGGACAGCTGCTGGGACACCGCCGAAGGGCTGAAGCTGAGCGCCTCGGCGACGGCGGCGATGGTGCCGAGGTGGGCGAGTTCGCGCAGCAGGCGCAGGCGTCGGACATCGAGCATCGGCTCAGCTTACGAGAAGCTTCGGAAACGTGAACTGGACCTGGGGGATCGGCGGGCCGCAGGATCGTGGGCATGGAACTCAAGGGCATTTTCGTCCCGCTGGTCACGCCGTTCGCGGCCGACGGCTCGGTGGCGCTGGACGCGCTGGAGAAGCTGGCCGGCTCGGTGCTGGACGACGGCGCGGCCGGACTGGTCGCGCTCGGCACCACCGGCGAGCCGGCCGCCCTGAGCGCGGACGAGCGGCGCGCGGTCACCGAGGTCTGCGCGGCGGTCTGCGCCGGGCGCGGTGTGCCGCTGCTGGTCGGCGCCGGCGGGCCGGGCACCGCGGCGGCGGCCGAGGAGCTGGCCGGGCTGGCCGCCCGGGTGCCGGGGGTGGCGGGGGCGCTGGTGACCGTGCCGTCCTTCGTCCGGCCGGGCGAGGCCGGGACGGTCGCGCACTTCCGGGCGCTGGCCGAGGCCAGCTCGGTGCCGCTGGTCGTCTACCACATCCCGTACCGCACCGGGCAGGCGCTGTCGGGCGCCGCGCTGCTGGAGCTGGCCGCGCTGCCGAACGTGGCGGGCGTCAAGTACGCGACGGGCGGGGTGGACCAGGCGGCGGTGGAGCTGCTGGCCGCGGCGCCGGCCGGGTTCTCGGTGCTGGGCGGGGACGACGCCGTGCTCGCGCCGCTGCTGGCGCTCGGCGCGGACGGCGGCATCCTGGCCTCCGCGCACCTGGCGACCGCGCGCTTCGTCGAGCTGGCCGAGGCCTGGCGGGCCGGGGACGCGGCGCGCGCCCGGGCGCTGGGCCACCGGCTGACCGGACTGGCGGTGGCGGCCTTCGCCGCGCCGAACCCGGCGGTGGTCAAAGGCGTGCTGCACGCGCAGGGGCGGATCCCGACGCCGGACGTCCGGCTGCCGCTGCTGCCGGCCGGGCCGTCGGAGGTCGCGCGGGCGCTGGAACTCCTCAGTGGTCTGGACCACTGAGGACCACAGGATGGAATGCCGGGCCGCCCCGTGCCGGTGACAAGGCATGATGGGCGGAGTGCGGCTGTGAGTTGCAAGATCAAGAGGAGTAGTCGGATGAAGATCGGCATTGTCGGGGCCACCGGCCAGGTCGGCGGCGTGGTCCGCGAGATCCTGGCGGAGCGCAACCTCCCGGTGGAGCAGCTGCGGCTGTTCGCCTCGGCCCGCTCGGCCGGGCGCACGCTGCCCTGGCAGGGTACCGAGGTCACCGTCGAGGACGCGGCCACGGCCGACTACACCGGCCTGGACATCGTGATCTTCTCGGCCGGCGGCGCCACCTCCAAGGCGCTCGCCCCCAAGGTCGCCGCCGCCGGTGCCGTCGTGATCGACAACTCCTCCGCCTGGCGCCGCGACCCCGAGGTCCCGCTGGTCGTCTCCGAGGTCAACCCCGAGGCGATCGCCGACCGCCCCAAGGGCATCATCGCCAACCCGAACTGCACCACCATGGCCGCCATGCCGGTGCTGCGCCCGCTGCACGACGAGGCCGGCCTCGCCGCCCTCGTCGTCTCCACCTACCAGGCCGTCTCCGGCAGCGGCGTGGCCGGCGTCGCCGAGCTTCAGGACCAGGCCGCCAAGGTCGTGGACGGCGCCGCCGCCCTCGCCCACGACGGCTCGGCCGTCGAGTTCCCCGAGCCCAAGGTCTACCAGCGGCCGATCGCCTTCAACGTGGTGCCGCTGGCCGGTTCCATCGTCGAGGACGGCTCCAACGAGACCGACGAGGAGCAGAAGCTCCGCCACGAGAGCCGCAAGATCCTCGGCATCCCCGAGCTCAAGGTGGCCGGCACCTGCGTGCGCGTCCCGGTCTTCTCCGGCCACTCGCTGCAGATCAACGCCCGCTTCGAGCGCCCGATCAGCCCCGAGCGCGCGGTCGAGCTGCTGGCCGGCGCCCCCGGCGTCGAGCTGAGCGACATCCCGACCCCGCTCCAGGCCGCCGGTCAGGACCCGAGCTACGTCGGCCGGATCCGCGTCGACGAGACGGTGGAGAACGGCCTGTCGCTGTTCATCTCCAACGACAACCTGCGCAAGGGCGCCGCGCTCAACGCCGTCCAGCTGGCCGAGCTGGTCGCCGCCGAGCTCAAGGGCTGATCCCCGCCGCGCACCGCGCGAGGGCCCCCGTCCGCGACCGCGACCGGACGGGGGCCCTCGGCGTCGGTACCGGGAAAGCGCCGGACGGCCGGGGTTCGGCGGGCGGATCCGGGGGAACAAGGTGACCCAACGATCGGGCGGCTGCGGGCACCCCTCACCCCATTCCGCCCGGACCCGGGCGCAGCGCGCCCACCCCGGCCCCGTCCGTCCCGGCGGAGCCCCACCCGAGGGCGAGCGGAAAGAGGTGCGCGATGGACCGCTGTGTCGTCCTGGTGGACGCCGGATACCTGCTGGGCGCCGCCGCGAGCCTGCTCGCCGGTGACCCCTCCCGTTCCAAGGTCACCGTCGACCACACCGCGCTGATCGCCGCCCTGCGCGAGCGCGCCGAGGCCGAGACCGGTCTGCCGCTGCTGCGGATCTACTGGTTCGACGCCGCGCCGGAACGCCGCCCGATGCCCGAGCACCGGCGGCTGCGCGTGCTTCCCCGGGTCACCGTGCGGCTCGGTGCGCTCACCCGGGCCGAGGGCCGCTGGGTGCAGAAGGGCGTCGACGCCGCGATGCACGCCGAACTCTCCGAACTCGCCCGCAACCGGGCCTGCGCCGACATCGTGCTGATCACCGGCGACGGCGACCTGCTGCCCGGCATGATGTCCGCCAAGGAGCACGGCGTCGTCGTCCACCTCTGGGCGCTGCAGGCCGCCGACGGCGACTTCAACCAGTCCGAGGACCTCGTCGGCGAGGCCGACGAGCGACGGGTGCTGGACCGTGAGTGGATCGAGGGCTCGTTCAGCCTGCGCGACACCTCCAGCGTCTTCCCCGGCCCCGGCGCCCGGCACGACATCGCCAAGATCCTCGCCGCGCCGCCCGCCGCGCCCCCCGCCACCCTGCCGGGCCCGCTGCCCGCGGCCCAGGTGCCCGGTCGCCCCGCCGAGGCCGAGCCGGTCGCCGTGGCGGCCCCCGCCGCCAACGGGCGCCCGCAGCCGGCCGTCGCCGGACTCAAGATCGTCCCCACCCCCAAGGACCTCGCCGGGCGCAGCGCCGACCGGCAGGCCGCGGCCGACCGGCAGCAGGCCGGCCCGGTGCTGCGCTGGTCCTCCGACCGCGGCTGGATCGAGCGGCCCGCCACCGAGCCCGCCGTCACCGCCGGCGACGGCCTGCCGACCCTGGCCCAGCTCACCACCGCCGAACAGCGCTGGGCCGACCGTGAGGAGGACATCACCTCCATCGGCGGCGACGCCCACGAGGTCGGCCAGGTCTTCGCCCGCCGCTGGACCGGCCGGATGGGTGACGTCGAACGGCTCACCGTCCTGTGGCCCGGCTACCCGCGCATCCCGCACCGGGTCGACGGCGAGCTGCTGCGCTACGCCGCCCGCTTCGGGCTGCTCGCGCACAAGGACGACCAGATCGACGAGCACGACCGGTACGCGATCCGGGCGGGCTTCTGGAAGGAGCTCGCCGCCAGGGTCCCCGGCGGTGACCTGGTCGTCGACGACTGACCGGTCCGGGGCGGCCCCCGGCGGCGCCGCGGGCGGGGCCCCGTTGTCCGGTTCGCCCGTTGCACCGCGTAGAGTCTCCGGTCGTGAGTGAGACGGCCGGGCGGGCACCCCAGGAGACCTCGCCGTGCTGCGCCGTACGCGACCTGGTCCGCACGTACCGCGCCGGGCGCGGCGCCTCGGCCACCGCGATCCGGGCCAACGACGGCATCACCCTGACCGTCCGGCAGGGTGAGATCTTCGGCCTGCTCGGGCCCAACGGCGCCGGCAAGTCCACCCTGGTCCGCCAGCTCACCGGCCTGCTGCGGCCCGACTCCGGCAGCATCGAGATCCTCGGCCACGACGTGGTCCGGCACCCCGAACGGGCCGCCCGGCTGCTCGGCTACCTCGGCCAGGAGTCCAGCGCGCTCGACGAGCTGACCGTCGCCCTCGCCGCCGAGACCACCGGGCGGCTGCGCGGTCTGAGCCGGGCCGCGGCCCGCGCCGCCGCCGACGAGGTGATCGCCGAACTCGCCCTGGAACCGCTCGCCCACCGGCCGCTCGCCAAGCTGTCCGGCGGCCAGCGCCGGCTCGCCTGCTTCGCCGCCGCCCTGGTCGGCGACCGGCCGCTGCTGGTCCTCGACGAGCCCACCACCGGCATGGACCCGGTCGCCCGGCGGGCCGTCTGGTCGGCGGTCGAACGCCGCCGGACCGAGCGCTCGGCCACCGTGCTGCTGGTCACCCACAACGTGATCGAGGCGGAGACGGTGCTGGACCGGGTCGCGGTGGTCGACGACGGCCGGGTGATCGCCTGCGACACCCCCGGCGGCCTCAAGGCGCTGGTCGACGGTGACGTCCGGCTCGACCTGGTCTGGCGCGACGAAGCGCCGCTGGCCGTCCCCGCGGTGGCGGCGCTCGCCGAACGGGCCGAGCGCACCGGCCGCCGCTGGACCGTCCGCACCACCCCCGAGCAGGCCCGCGAGCTGGTCGCCGCCGTCACCACCGGCCCGGCCTTCGCCGCCCTGGACGACTTCACCCTGGCCACCCCGAGCCTTGAGGACGCCTACCTCAAGCTGGGCGGCCGCCACGGAGGACTGGCCAAGTGACGCTGCTCTCGGCACCGGCGCGCACCACCCCGGACACGGCCGGCGGGCCCGCCCCGCTCGCGCCCGCCGCCCGGATGCTGCCCGCCCTCGCGGCCGTCTACCGGGCGCAGCTCGCGCGGGCCCGGGTGGCGCGGATCCCGCTGCTGTTCGTGGCCACCTTCCAGTCGCTCGGCATCCTGGTGATGATGCGGGGCGTCGTCGACTCCGGGCAGACCTCGGCCGCCCGGTACGTGGTGTCCGGCTCCAGCGTGCTGGTGGTCGCCTTCGTGGCGCTCAACCTGCTCGCCCAGTACTTCGGCCGGCTGCGGGCCAGCGGCGGGCTGGACCACTACGCGACGCTGCCGGTGCCGGCCGCCTCGGTGGTGCTCGGCACGGCCGCCGCCTTCGCCTCGTTCACCCTGCCCGGGACGCTCGTCACCGCGGGGGTCGGCGCGGTGATGTTCGGGCTGCCGCTCGGGCAGCTGTGGGTGCTGCTCGCGGTGGTGCCGCTGGCCGGGGCTGCGCTCTCCGGGCTCGGGGCGGCCTGCGGGCTGCTCGCGCCCAAGCAGGAGATCGCCACCATGCTGGGGCAGCTCGGCATGTCGGCGGCGCTGCTGCTCGGCGTGCTGCCGGTGGACAACCTGCCGCAGCCGGTGCTCTGGCTGCGCGACCTGCTGCCGTCCACCTACGCGGTGGAGGCCTTCGCCCGGACGTTCCGGCCGTCGCCGGACTGGGCGGCGGTGGCCGGGGACCTCGCGGTGTGCGCGGGAGTGGGCGTGGTCTCGCTGGCCGTCGCCACCTGGGCGTACCGGCGGGCGACCCGCCGCTAGCCGGTCGGTGCCCGGCCGGGGCCGGTCGCCCGGTCGGTGGGTGGCCGGGTCGCGGGGGCGTCGACCGTGAAACGATGGGGGGTGTGACCGTACCGAACACACCTCCGGATCCCGCGCGCGCCGACGGCTCCGATGCCGTGCCCGCGGACTCCGTGACCGGGGACTCCGTGCCCGCTCCGTACGCCGCGCCCGACCCGTACGCCGCGCGCGATCCGTACGCGCTGCCGCCGGGGCTCGACCTGGTGGCCGGCAAGCCGAAGCCGGCGGAGCCGCTCGCCCAGCGGCTGCTGCCCGAGCTGAGGATCGGGGCGGCCACGGTGCTGGCCTGCCTGGTGCTGGGGGTCGTGATGGGCGTGCTGTGGGCCTGGCTGGCGCCCAAGGTGCCGCTGGTCGTGGACGGCAACAAGATCCTCTACGCCGACCCGGAGGGCGAGCAGCGGGCCGGGGCCGACAGCGTGTTCGTGCTGATCGGGCTGGGGATGGGGATCCTGACGGCGCTGGGCGCGTTCCTGGTCAGCCGGAAGCGCGGCGGCGGGATCTCGGTGGCGGTCGGGCTGGCGGTCGGCGGGCTGCTGGCGTCGGTCGGGGCGTGGGGCCTCGGGCGGTGGCTCGGGCCGGGCCGCGACCTGGTCGCGGAGGCGCGGCGGGTCGGGAACGGCGGGCACTTCCAGGCGGACATCGACCTCGGGGCGTACGGGGCGGTGCTGGCGTGGCCGATGGCGGCGATGGTGCTGCTGCTGGCGCTGTCGGCGGCATTCGGGAAGCGCGAGGAGGACCCGCCGCCGTACTGGGGGGTGCCGGGGCCCGCGGCCGTGGACGCGGGGGTTCCGTCGGCTGAGGAGCGGCGGGAGGGCTGAGGTCTGCCCCCCGCGACCTCGGGTCAGTGGGCGATGGGGGCGGTGCGGGCGTTGGTGAGGGTGACGAGGTGGGCGGGGGAGAGCTCGACCTCCAGGCCGCGGCGGCCGGCGGAGACGTAGACGGTGGGGTGGGTGAGCGCGCTGGCGTCGACGACGGTGCGCAGCGGGCGGCGCTGGCCGAGCGGGGAGATGCCGCCGAGGACGTAGCCGCTGCTGCGTTCGGCGGCGGCCGGGTCGGCCATCGCGGCGCGCTTGCCGCCGACCGCCGCGGCCAGCGCCTTGAGGTCGAGCCGGCCGGCGACCGGGACGACGCCGACGGTGAGGACACCGTCGACGTCGGCGACCAGGGTCTTGAAGACCCGCTCGGCCGGCACGCCGAGCGCCTCGGCGGCCTCGCCGCCGTAGGAGGCGGCGGCCGGGTCGTGCTCGTAGGAGTGGACGGTGAACGGCACGGCGGCGGTCTCCAGGGCGACCGTCGCGGGCGTGCCCTGGCCGCCCTTCTTCGGCTTCTTGGCCACGGGGGCTCCGCAAATCGGTGGGGTGCGGTCGGTGGGGTGCGGTCGGTGGACCGGGTCAGTTGGGGCTGAAGGACTGGCGGGTGAGGTTGACGGCGGGCAGCGAGGGCAGCCAGCTGAGCACCGCCGTCTCGCGGCGCAGCAGTTCGAGCTCGGTGCGCAGCCGCTGGGCGTTGTCGGGGCAGGCGAGCAGCTGCTGCTTGAGCGGGACCTCCAGGACGGCGGCCGCGGCGACCAGGTAGGACAGCACCTGCGGGTCGTCGGGCAGTTCCTGGCGGCCGACGGTGCTGGCCTCGCGGGCCCCGGCGAGCCGGCGCTGGTAGGTGCGGAAGACCCGTTCGACCTCGGCGGCCAGTGCGCCGGAGCCCTCGCCGGTGAGTTCCTCGATGGGTTCGAGCTCGCCGACGAGGTACGGGCCGCCGACGTCGACGGACCGGAGCCAGAACCGGGTGGTCCCGGTGATCAGCAGCTCGTACCGGCCGTCCGGCTGCGGCTGGACGGAGGTGACGTCGGCGACGCAGCCGATGTGGTGGAGCGCCTCCAAGGGGTCGCCGGTGGTGCCGAGGCCGTCCAGCGGGCCGGCCGGGCCGTCCTCGGGGCGGACCGGGGCGACCTCGCGGCCGTCCTTGATGGCGAGCACGCCGAAGCGGCGCGGCTGGTCCTCGGGTCGCTCCAGCAGGTCGGCGACCAGACGGCGGTAGCGCTCCTCGAAGACGTTCAGGGGCATCACCAGGCCCGGGTAGAGCACGGTGTTCAGCGGGAAGAGCGGAAGCCGTTCTGTCACGGCGGACAGCGTAGTTCCCCGGACCCGCCGGGCCTTCACGGCCCGGGTGCTCAGCGGTCCTCAGCCGCGCTGGAGCATCCGGCTGGCGCCGGCGGCGACCGTGGTGGCGAGCACCCAGCCGACCACGACCAGGCCGGAGGAGACCCACTGGGCGGTGCCGCCGGGGTTCCAGCCGGTCTGGCCGAGGTCGACGATCGGCAGCAGCTGGCCGAGCGCGTACAGCACCGGGTTCCAGTGCGGGCGCTCGTCGGCCTTGAGCGGCTGGAGCGCGTGGGTGGCGAAGTAGAGGCTGCCGAGTGCCCAGGCGAGCAGCAGCCAGAGCGCGGCGCGGCCGGGGCGGAAGCCGTAGCCGACGGTGGCGTCCTGGATCCGGCCCCAGATCCGGGCCGGCAGCGGCAGGGTCTGCCGGCGGCGGCGCTGCTTGGCGTAGAGCACCTCGCGGGCGTCGTCGTCGGCGCCGTCGCGGCGCAGCGCGGCGGCGAGCTGCTCGTAGGACTCGGGCTGGAACTCCACGGAGGAACGTTCCAGCCAGCCGATCCGCTGCCGGACGGGGAACGGCACGGCCGGGCGCAGGCACTCGTAGGTGAACCCGGTGAGCCCGACCGATCCCCCCTGCGGCCAGGAGCCGGGGGCGTCGACCAGGTTGCCGATCCGGGCCCGGGACAGCGAGACGGCGCCGCCCTCCGGGAACCGGCAGGTGAAGCGCAGTTCCGGGGTCTGGATCCGGCGCAGGGTCACCTCGTCGCCGTCGACCAGGTGGAACTCGGCGTCGGAGAGCAGACAGGCGTTCTCGAAGCGGCCGTCGGAGAGCCGGACCTGGCCGAAGGCGCGGAACGGCGTGCTCGGCGCGTCCGGCGGCGGGACCTCGCCGTACCCGGAGCCGTAGTAGGTCTGGGACCCGTACCAGCCGCCGTCGGCCGAGCCGCTCAGGTACAGGGTGTGGCCGACGGTGAGCCGCACCGCGTTGAGGGCGTTGCGGTTGCCCGGCGCGGCGCGCAGCTGGGCGCCGCGCAGCGAGAGCCGGCCGCCGATCCGGGCGGTCCGCAGGCTGACCTCGCCGTGGGTCGCCAGCCGGTCGGCCTCGCAGTCCTGGCTGACCGCGATGCCGTCGGCGGACAGCGCCCGGCCGAACCGGTCGCCGCCCAGGACGGCCTGGTTGATCAGCAGGTCGGTGCCGATCCGGGCGTCGGTGAGCCGCACGCCCTGGCGGATCCGGCAGCGGGCCAGGTGCAGGTCCCCGGAGGTCGCCAGCCGGGAGGCCTCCAGCCGGGGGATGAGGCAGTTGATGAAGCGCAGGGTGCCGGCCTCGGCCTCGGAGATCAGGACCTTCTGGTCGAAGCGGCAGTCGTGCAGCTCGACGTAGTGGCCGATGGTGCCGCCGGCCAGGTCGAGCGGGCCGGTGACCAGGGCGCCGGTCAGCTTGAGCGAGGCGACCCGGCCGGGGACCGCGGCCGGGCCGTCCAGCAGCAGCCGGGCGAGCACCCGGGCGCGGACCGTTCGCTCCGGACCCCAGACGGCCTCGCCGAACGGGTCGTCCTCGGCGGCCTCGCCGCTGCGCAGGTCGTGGATCCGGCCGAGCCGGAACGCCTGCCAGAGTGCCTGTTCGGCGGCCGTCCAGTCGTCCGGTGCCCGATCCGTCACGGTTCCCCCCGATTCCCCCGGCCTCCCCCGGCCGTCTCGCCCTTCGTATCACGGACTGAAATGCGGGACCGTCGGTTCCGGCCACTCCTTACACTGGGGGCGTGATCTCTCGAATCGATCTGCGCGGCTCGCTCGACGACCCGCGCGACCTGCTGCCCCGTGCCGACTTCGACGTCGCGGCCGCCCTGGAGAAGGTGCGTCCGATCGCCGAGGACGTGCATCATCGCGGGGTCGCGGCGCTGATCGAGATCACCGAACGCTTCGACGGCGTGCGGCTGGAGTCCACCCGGGTCCCGGCCGAGCAGATCGCGCGGGCGCTGGAGGAGCTGGACCCGAAGGTGCGCGCCGCGCTGGAGGAGTCGATCCGCCGCGCCCGCATCGTGCACGCGGACCAGCGCCGCGAGGGGCACACCACCCAGGTGGTGCCGGGCGGCACGGTCACCCAGCGCTGGGTGCCGGTGGACCGGGTCGGGCTGTACGTGCCCGGCGGGCTGGCCGTCTACCCGTCCTCCGTTGTGATGAACGTGGTGCCGGCCCAGGAGGCGGGCGTGCGCGGCATCGCGGTGACCTCGCCGCCGCAGAAGGCCTTCGGCGGCCGGGTGCACCCGACCATCCTGGCGGCCTGCGCGCTGCTCGGCGTCACCGAGGTCTATTCGGTCGGCGGTGCCCAGGCGGTCGCCATGTTCGCGCTGGGCACCGAGGAGTGCGAGCCGGTGAACATGGTCACCGGCCCCGGCAACATCTACGTGGCCGCCGCCAAGCGCTACTTCGCCGGGCGGATCGGCATCGACTCCGAGGCCGGCCCGACCGAGATCGCCGTCCTCGCCGACGACAGCGCCGACCCGGTGGACGTCGCCGCCGACCTGATCAGCCAGGCCGAGCACGGCCCGACCTCGGGCTCGGTGCTGGTCACCGACTCGGTGGCGCTCGCCGACGCGGTCGAGGCCGAGCTGAAGACCCAGGTCGCCCGTACCCGGCACAGCGAGCGGGTGGCCGAGGCGCTGGGCGGCCGGCAGTCCGGCGTCATCCTGGTCGACGACCTGGAGCAGGGCCTGGCCGTGGTCAACGCCTACGCGGCCGAGCACCTGGAGATCCAGACCCGCGACCCGCACGCGGTCGCGGCGAAGGTGCGCAACGCCGGCGCGATCTTCCTCGGCCGGTTCACCCCGGTCTCGCTGGGCGACTACGCGGCCGGCTCCAACCACGTGCTGCCCACCGGCGGCTGCGCCTGCCACTCCTCGGGCCTGTCCGTGCAGACCTTCCTGCGCGGCGTGCAGGTCGTCGAGTACGACCGCGAGGCGCTGGCCGGCATCGCCGAGCACGTCGTCAACCTGGCGAACGCCGAGGACCTGCCCGGTCACGGCGACGCGATCAAGGCCCGATTCGACTGGACGGTTCCCGGAACGTGACCACGATCGACGACCTTCCCGTCCGGGACGAGCTGCGCGGCCAGTCGCCCTACGGCGCCCCGCAGCTCGACGTCCCGGTCCAGCTGAACACCAACGAGAACCCGTACCCGCTCCCCGAGGAGCTGGTCGCCCGGATCGCCGAGCGGGTCGCCGAGGCCGCCCGGAACCTCAACCGCTACCCCGACCGCGACGCGGTCGAGCTGCGCGAGGGCCTGGCGGCGTACCTAACCCGCACCACCGGCCACGCCGTCGCCCGGGAGAACGTCTGGGCCGCCAACGGCTCCAACGAGGTGATCCAGCAGCTGCTGCAGACCTTCGGCGGCCCCGGCCGCACCGCGCTCGGCTTCGAGCCCTCGTACTCGATGCACGCGCTGATCTCCCGGGGCACCGGCACCGGCTGGATCTCCGGCCCGCGCAACGCCGACTTCACCATCGACCTGGACGCCGCCGTCGCGGCGATCGCCGAGCACCGCCCGCACGTGGTGTTCGTCTGCTCGCCGAACAACCCGACCGGCACCGCCGTCGACGCCGCCACCGTGCTGCGGCTGTACGAGGCCGCGCAGGCCGCCCGGCCCAGCCTGGTGGTGGTCGACGAGGCGTACGTCGAGTTCTCGCACCGCGACTCGCTGCTGCCGCTGATCGAGGGCCGCCCCAACCTGGTGGTCTCCCGCACCATGTCCAAGGCCTTCGGCGCGGCCGGGCTGCGCCTGGGCTACCTGGCCGCCGACCCGGCGGTGGTGGACGCGGTGCAGCTGGTCCGGCTGCCGTACCACCTGTCGGCCGTCACCCAGGCCACCGCGCTGGCCTGCCTGGAGCACACCGACACCCTGCTCGGCTACGTCGGCCGGCTCAAGGCCGAGCGCGACCGGCTGGTCGAGGCGCTGCGCGGGCTCGGTCTGGAGGTGACCGACTCGGACGCCAACTTCGTCCAGTTCGGCCGCTTCGCCGACACCCACGCCGTCTGGCGGGCCGTCCTCGACCACGGCGTCCTGGTCCGTGACAACGGCGTCCCCGGATGGCTGCGCGTCACCGCCGGCACCCCCGCCGAGAACGACGCCTTCCTGGCCGCCGTCGCCACCGTGATCAAGGAGCTCTAACCCGAATGACCCGCATCGGACGCGTCGAGCGCACCACCAAGGAGACCTCCGTCCTGGTCGAGATAGACCTGGACGGCACCGGCAAGACCGACATCTCCACGGGCGTCGGCTTCTACGACCACATGCTCGACCAGCTCGGCCGCCACGGTCTCTTCGACCTCACCGTGAAGACCGACGGCGACCTGCACATCGACACCCACCACACCATCGAGGACACCGCCCTCGCGCTCGGCGCCGCCTTCCGGCAGGCGCTCGGCGACAAGGTCGGCATCTACCGGTTCGGCAACTGCACCGTGCCGCTGGACGAGTCGCTCGCCCAGGTGACCGTCGACCTCTCCGGCCGCCCCTACCTGGTGCACACCGAGCCGGAGAAGATGGCGCCGATGATCGGCACCTACGACACCACCATGACCCGGCACATCCTGGAGTCCTTCGTGGCCCAGGCCCAGATCGCCCTGCACGTCCACGTGCCGTACGGTCGCAACGCGCACCACATCGTGGAGTGCCAGTTCAAGGCGCTGGCCCGGGCCCTGCGCTACGCCGCCGAGCGCGACCCGCGCGCGGCCGGCATCCTCCCGTCGACCAAGGGCGCACTGTGAGCAACTCCGCGATGATCCTCATCTTCGTCGGGCTCTTCCTGGCCGGCGGCGTCATCTCGTTCTGGAAGCAGAAGCACTCCAAGGGCGTCATCCTCGTGCTCGCCCTGGGTTCGCTGATGTGCCTGGGCTCGGGCCTCATGCGCCTGTAACCGTCGAGCGAACGAAAGACTGGGACACCTGAACATGGGCAAGAACGTCGTGGTGCTCGACTACGGCTCGGGCAACCTCCGCTCGGCGCAGCGCGCCCTGGAGCGGACCGGGGCGAACGTCACCGTCACCTCCGACTACCAGACCGCGATGGACGCCGACGGCCTGCTGGTGCCCGGCGTCGGCGCCTTCGAGGCCTGCATGCGCGGGCTGAGGTCGGTCCGCGGGGACTGGATCATCGGGCGCCGGCTGGCCGGCGGCCGGCCGGTCATGGGCATCTGCGTGGGCATGCAGATCCTCTTCGAGAAGGGCGTCGAGCACGGCGTGGAGAGCGCCGGCTGCGACGAGTGGCCGGGCACCGTGGAGCCGCTGGAGGCGCCGGTCGTGCCGCACATGGGCTGGAACACCGTGGACGCCCCCGAGGGCAGCCGGATGTTCGCCGGCCTGGACGCGGACACCCGCTTCTACTTCGTCCACTCCTACGGGGTACGCAGCTGGGAGCTGGAGGCGCACAGCGCGCGGATCAACCCGCCGCTGGTCACCTGGGCCACCCACGGGCAGCCGTTCGTCGCGGCCGTCGAGAACGGTCCGCTGTGGGCCACCCAGTTCCACCCCGAGAAGTCCGGCGACGCCGGCGCCGCCCTGCTGACCAACTGGGTCAGCACCCTCTGACGACGGAAGAGTTTCAGATCATGAGCCGCCTCGAACTGCTGCCCGCCGTCGACGTCCGGGACGGCCAGGCCGTCCGCCTGGTCAAGGGCGCCTCCGGCACCGAGACCTCCTTCGGCGAGCCGCTCGCCGCCGCCCTCGCCTGGCAGGACGCCGGCGCCGAGTGGCTGCACCTGGTCGACCTCGACGCCGCCTTCGGCACCGGCTCCAACCGGGACCTGGTGCGCGAGATCACCGGGACCCTGGACATCAAGGTCGAGCTGTCCGGCGGCATCCGCGACGACGCGTCGCTGGCCGCCGCGCTGGCCACCGGCTGCACCCGGGTCAACCTCGGCACCGCCGCCCTGGAGAGCCCCGAGTGGGTCGCCAAGGCCATCGCCGAGCACGGCGAGCGGATCGCCGTCGGCCTGGACGTGGTCGGCACCACGCTGCGCGGCCGCGGCTGGACCAGCGAGGGCGGCCAGCTGTTCGACGTGCTGGCCCGCCTGGACGCCGAGGGCTGCGCCCGCTACGTGGTCACCGACGTCAACCGGGACGGCACCCTGACCGGCCCCAACCTCCAGCTGCTGCGCGACGTGTGCGCCGCCACCGACAAGCCGGTGGTCGCCTCCGGCGGCGTCTCCTCGCTGGACGACCTGCGGGCCATCGCCGGCCTGGTCGGCGAGGGAGTCGAGGGCGCCATCGTGGGCAAGGCACTCTACGAGCAGAAGTTCACCCTCGGAGAGGCGTTGGAGGCGGTTTCGGGATGACGGAACGTCGGATCGTGCGCGGCCGGCTCGGCGGCTTCTCCGTCTGGGAGGAGACCCTCGGCGCGTCGCAGGCGGTCGCCGCCGGGGACCACGTGCACGTCGCCGGTGCCCGGCCGCTGGTGGACGGCGTGCTGCACGGCGAGGGCGACCCCTACGAGCAGGCCCGGACCGCCTTCGGCAACGCGCTGGAGGCCCTGGCCGCGTACGGTCTGACGGCGGACGACGTGGTCCGCACCCGGGTGTACCTCACCCACGCCCGTGACATCGACGCGGCGGGCCGCGCCCACCAGGAGCTCTTCGGCGCGGTGCGCCCGGTGGCCGCCGTCGTGGTGGTGGAGAGCCTGGTCGACTCGCGGATGCTCGCCGAGGTCGAACTCGACGCCCACCGCGCCGGACTCGCCGCGACCCTGGAAGCTTTGGAAGGCAATCAGCCGTGACCCTCGCAGTACGTGTCATCCCCTGCCTGGACGTCGACGCCGGCCGCGTGGTCAAGGGCGTCAACTTCCAGAACCTCCGCGACGCCGGGGACCCGGTCGAGATGGCCAAGCTCTACGACGCCGAGGGCGCCGACGAGCTGACCTTCCTCGACATCACGGCCTCCTCCGGCGACCGCGAGACCACCTACGACGTGGTCCGCCGCACCGCCGAGCAGGTCTTCATCCCGCTCACCGTCGGCGGCGGCATCCGCGCCGTCGACGACGTCGACAAGCTGCTGAGGGCCGGCGCCGACAAGATCGGCGTCAACACCGCCGCCATCGCCCGCCCCGAGCTGGTCCGGGAGATCGCCCAGCGGTTCGGCCGCCAGGTGCTGGTGCTCTCGGTCGACGCCCGGCGCTGCCCCGAGGGCACCGAGACCGCCTCGGGCTTCGAGGTCACCACGCACGGCGGCCGTCAGGGCACCGGGCTGGACGCCGTCGAGTGGGCCGGGCGCGCCGCCGAGCTGGGCGCGGGCGAGATCCTGCTCAACTCGATGGACGCCGACGGCACCAAGGACGGCTACGACCTGGAGCTGATCCGGGCGGTGCGCAAGACCGTGTCGGTGCCGGTGATCGCCTCCGGCGGGGCCGGGAAGCTCGCCGACTTCGCCCCGGCGGTGGAGGCGGGCGCGGACGCGGTGCTGGCCGCCAGCGTCTTCCACTTCGGCGACCTGCGGATCGGCGAGGTCAAGAACGCGCTGCGGGAGGCCGGGCACCCGGTCCGCTGAGGCCGGATCGGGGTCGGGGCCGACGTCCGTGCCGAGGGCCGCGCCGGGGTCCGTCCGTCCGTCGGCCAGCTCCACCAGGCCGGGCAGCGACAGGACGACGGTGCTGCGCCGGCCCAGCCGGATCAGGCCGCGGTCGGCCAGCTCGTGCAGGGCGTGGTGGACCCGGCGCTCGCCGGCGCCGGTCAGGGCGGCCAGCTCCGCCTGGGTCAGCCGGGGGCGGACGGTGATGCCGGCGCCGCGCGGACCGACGGTGCCGTAGCACCGGGCCAGGTCGGCGAGTCGGCGGGCGAGCCGGTGCAGCACCGGCTCGGAGGCGAGGCCGACCAGCCGACGGGTGGTGGTCCGGCCGCGGTGCACCAGGCAGCGGCTCAGCGCGAGGCCGGCCGGGGCGTGGCCGCCGAGCCAGTGCAGCCACTCGGGCTGGGAGATCCGGCGCACGGTGACCGGTCCGGCCGCGGTCACGGTCGCCGAGCGGGGCTGCCCGTCGAGGGCGGCGGCCTCGCCGACCACGTCCCCGTACGCCCGGACGTCCAGCAGGGCGGTCGCGCCCGCGGTGTCCTCGACGGTGGCCTTGGCGAAGCCGGTCAGCAGCAGCAGGACGAAGCCGCCGGGGTCCCGGTCCAGGATCAGGGTCTCGCCGTGGCCGTGCGCGCGCCGGGTGCCCAGCCGCAGGACGGCCCGCTCGGCGGCGAGCGCGGCGGGGGAGCCGTCGCGGCGCAGCTCGGCCAGCAGGGTGCCCTCGGGCCAGCCCCCGTCCGACGGTGTTCGCTGCACGGCCGCACCCCCTGCGCTGCTCGCTCGCTCGCGAGGCTAGCGCAGGGGGTGCGGGGGCGGAAGCGCCGGAAGGCGGTCAGGACTCCTTCGGGGGTTCGCCCTTGATCAGGGCGAACGGGGCGCCGAACGGGTCGGCGAGCCAGGCGATCCGGCCGACGTCCGGGACGCTCTCCGGGCCCATCAGCACGGTGGCGCCGGCGCCGGTGGCCCGGGCGACCACGCCGTCCACGTCCACGGCGCCGAAGTACGGCGTCCAGCTCGGCGGCTGGGCCTCGCCCATCACCGGGGCGATGCCGCCGAACGCGGTGCCCCGCAGGTCGCCCTCGGCGGGGGAGAGCACCTTGTACGTCATGCCGGGGGCGGGGAAGTCCTCGGAGCGCCAGCCGAAGACCTTCCGGTAGAAGGCGAAGCCCGCGTCGACGTCACTGGTGTGCAGCTCGGCCCAGATCAGCGCGCCGTCCTCGGAGACCACGTCCAGGCCGGTCACCGTGCCGGGCTGCCAGAGCGCGAAGTCGGCGCCCTGCGGGTCGGTCAGCTGGGCCATCAGCCCGGCGTCCATCACGTCCATGGCCGGGACCCGGACGGTGCCGCCGGCCTGCGCGACGGCCTTGCCGGTGGCCTCGGCGTCGGGCGTGCGGAAGTACGTCGTCCAGGCCGAGTGCGCGCCCTCCTCGGTGAGCGGGCCGACGGCCGCGGCCGTCTTCCCGTTCAGCTGGAGGAAGCCGTAACCGCCGGCCTCCGGGCCGGCGGACCGGAAGGTCCAGCCGAAGACCGTCCCGTAGAAGGTGGCGGCGGCGGCCGGGTCCGGGCTGCCGAGGTCGATCCAGCAGGGGGAGCCGGCGGGGAAGTCGGTGGTGAGCATGGTGTCGCGTCCCTTCGGGGGAGGGAGACGGGAACGACGGGCGGGGCCGGGCGGCGGCCCGCCCGGCCTCTGCCATCTGCGAGTCTGCACCCCGCCGGTGACATCCGCAGCCGGGACCGCCCCCGGCTACGGGATCGGCAGGGCGTGGCGCAGGGCCTCGACGGCGTCCTCGGGGCCGTCCACCGTCAGCTCGGCGCGGGCGCCGCGGCCGAAGGCGAAGAGCACCAGCTCGCCCGGCTCTCCGGTGATCCGCACGGTCGGCATGCCGGCCGGGCCGACGGTCAGGCTCCGGCCGTCCGGGTGGCTCAGCTGCAGCCGCACGGGGGAGCGGCGGCCGGCCTCCAGCCGGGCGATCAGCGGGAGCCGGCGCCAGAGCGCCTCGACCCGGCCGGGCGGTACGGGCCGAGGCCCGGGGCCTTCGCCGGCGCGGGCGACGTCCTCGGCGTGCACGTAGTACTCGACGGTGTTGGCCGCCTCGTCCGCGCCGGGCAGCGAGAACAGCGAGAGCACCGGCGGTCCGGAGCGGAACATCCGGACCAGCTCCTCGTAGGGCCGGTCGGCGTACGACTCCTGCACCCGGTGGGTCCAGCCGGCCAGCGGGCCGACCCGGATGCCCGCGGCGGCGTCCGGCCGCCGCTCGCGGATCACCAGGTGGGCGGCGAGGTCCCGGGTGGACCACCCGGCGCAGAGGGTGGGCGCGTCCGGTCCGGCGGCGGCCAGCAGTTCGGCCAGGCGGTGGCGCTCGGCGAGGGCGTGGTTCGACATGCCCTCAGCCTAGGCGTCCCGCTGACGGGGATTCAGCGCAGCTGCCCGGTGAGCTTGGTGGAGCCGGGCCGGTTGCTCGCGGTCAGGATGCAGGTGTAGTCGCGCCAGCCCTGCTGGTAGAAGGAGAAGTTCGGGCCCACCGGGTAGCTGTAGTACGGCCCGCCGCCGCCCTGCCGGGCCTCGGCGGCGGCCTGCGCCTCCTTGCAGCCGTCCCGCATCGCGTTGCCGATCTGGTAGTCGCCGGACAGCCCCTCCGGCAGCAGCTGGTCGGCGACGGCCTCGCCGTCGTGCTTCTCCTCGCAGGGGCGGGCCTCCGGCTTGGTGACCGTCTTGCTCAGCTGCGGGTGGTCCAGGCAGGCGCCGACGGTGAAGAAGCTGTACGGCACCGCCTTGCTCGGCGTGGGCGTCGGCGTCGGGGTGGGCGTCGGCGTGGGGGTCGGGGTGGGCGTCGGCGAGGCCGTGGTGGGGGTGGGCGGCGGCGGCTTGGGCGCCGGGTCGTCCGCGGGCCACAGCAGGACCGTCGCCACCACCGCGAGCAGGACCGCCAGCACCGCCGCGACGGCGATCAGCAGGCCCCGGGACGGCCGGGCGTCGGAGGTGCCCCCCGGGCGGGGGCGGTCGTCGTCGCCCGGCGGCTCGGCGGGGTCGGCGGCGCGCTGCTCGGAGGTCATGACCATGAGAATGGCGCAGAACCGGGCCGCCCGGCAGGCGGTTGGCACAACTCGTTCGATCGGATGGTCGGTCCGGCGCCCCGGGGACCGTCCGCCGCTGTTCACGGCCGCGGCCGCGATCCGGACGGCGGCCCGGCCGCCCGGACCGGGCTGACACAATGGCCCCATGTCCACCACACCCGCCGCCCCCGGTTCCACCGCCCTGGCCGCCGAGATCGCCGCCCGCCTCAAGCGCACCGAGGACGGCCTCCTCCCGGCGATCGCGCAGCAGTACGACACCGGCGAGGTGCTGATGCTGGGCTGGATGGACGACGAGGCGCTGCACCGCACCCTCACCACCGGCCGCTGCACCTACTGGAGCCGCAGCCGCCGCGAGTACTGGGTGAAGGGCGACACCTCCGGCCACGTGCAGCAGGTCAAGTCGGTCGCGCTGGACTGCGACGGCGACACCCTGCTGGTCAAGGTCGACCAGACCGGCGCGGCCTGCCACACCGGCGACCGCACCTGCTTCGACGCCGACGTGCTCCCGCTCGGCTGACCGACCGCCCGGCCGACCACCCCCTTCCGCCCCTCCGTCGTAAGGTGCCGCACGCCATGGACCTCGAAGCCTTCCGCAAGCTCGCCGTCGACACCCGGGTCATCCCGGTCACCCGCAGGCTCCTCGCGGACGGCCTCACCCCGATCGGCCTCTACCGCAGCCTCGCCGACGAGCGCCCCGGCACCTTCCTGCTGGAGTCCGCCGAGCAGGGCCGCAGCTGGTCGCGCTACTCCTTCGTCGGCGTGCGGTGCGCCGCCACCCTGACCACGGCCCCGGACGGCGGCGCCCGCTGGCTCGGCGCCCCGCCGGTCGGCATCCCCACCGACGGCGACCCGCTGGAGGTGCTGCGCGCCACGCTGCGGGCCCTGCACACCCCGCGCCACCCCGACGACGGCCTGCCCCCGCTCACCGGCGGCCTGGTCGGCTACCTCGGCTACGACGTGGTCCGCCGGCTGGAGAAGCTGCCCGACCTCAACCCGGACGACCTGAAGCTGCCCGAGCTGACCCTGCTGCTCGCCACCGACCTCGCCGTGCTCGACCACGCCGACGGCACCGTGCTGCTGATCGCCAACGCGGTCAACCACAACGACCTGGCCAGCGGGGTGGACGAGGCCTACGCGGACGCCGTCGCCCGGCTCGACGCGATGGAGGCCGACCTGCTCAAGCCGGTCGACCCGGGCCTGGCCACCTTCACCCCGAGCGGCCCCGGCGAGGTCCGCTCGCCGTTCGGCGGGGAGCCGTACCGGGCCGCGGTGGAGGAGATCAAGGAGCGGATCCGGGCCGGCGAGGCGTTCCAGGTGGTGCCCTCGCAGCGGTTCGAGGCGCCCTGCCCGGCCTCCGCGCTCGACGTCTACCGGGTGCTGCGCACCACCAACCCGAGCCCGTACATGTACCTGTTCCGCTTCCCCGGCCCGGACGGCGGCGCCGAGGGCGGCTTCGACGTGGTCGGCTCCAGCCCGGAGGCGCTGGTCAAGGTCACCGACGGCGCGGCGATGCTGCACCCGATCGCCGGCACCCGGCACCGCGGCGCCACCCCGCACGAGGACGCCGAGCTGGCCGCCGAGCTGCTCGCCGACCCCAAGGAGCGGGCCGAGCACCTGATGCTGGTCGACCTCGGGCGCAACGACCTCGGGCGGGTCTGCGAGCCGGGCAGCGTCGAGGTCGTCGACTTCATGCAGATCGAGCGCTACAGCCACGTCATGCACATCGTCTCCACGGTGACCGGCAAGGTCGCCGAGGGGCGGACCGCCTTCGACGTGCTGACCGCGTGCTTCCCGGCCGGCACCCTCTCCGGGGCTCCCAAGCCGCGGGCGATGCGGATCATCGAGGAACTGGAGCCCACCCGCCGCGGCCTGTACGGCGGCTGCGTCGGCTACCTGGACTTCGCCGGGGACTCCGACACCGCGATCGCCATCCGCACCGCCGTGCTGCGCGACGGCACCGCGTACGTGCAGGCCGGCGCCGGCGTGGTGGCCGACTCCGACCCGCACGGCGAGGACACCGAATGCCGCAACAAGGCCGCCGCCGTCCTGCGCGCGGTGGCCACCGCGAATACGCTGCGTAGGCCGTAGGACCGCCGGTCCCCGCGCGGGTCGCGGGGGCCGCCGCAGCGGAAGGGACAGCAGGATGCCGGAGGCGCAGCGGCGGATCGTGACCTCCGCCAGGGAGCAGCTGGTGCGGCAGCCGGGCGGCCACGGCGGCGTCCTCGCGGACGTGCGGCTGGACGGGCAGCCGGCCGCGCTGGTGCTGCTCGCCCCGGGGGCGGTGCCGGACCCCGCCGGGCACTACCGGGCCGGGGACGCGCTGGTGGTGCTGGACGTGCTCCCGGCGCCGGAGCCGGCCGGGCGCCACCGGTTCCACGCCGCCGCGGGCGTCCCGCTGTACGTCGTGGTGGACCCGCGGGAGGGCGTCTGCACGGTGCACAGCCGCCCGCTGCCCGGCGCCGGGTACCGGGAGGCGGAGCGGGTGCCCTTCGGGAACGATCTCTTCCTGCCGCTGGGGGAGCGCACCTTGGTGCTGGAGACGGGCGGTTTCCCGGTCGAGCCGCCCACCCCGGGTGCGGTGGCGGGGTGAGGGCGGGGGACACTGGTGCGGTGAGCGCTGAAGCCCCTACCGACGCCGTACCCCCCGCCCCCGCCGCCGCTCCCGCGCCCGCCGCGCGGGCCGGACGGCGCACGCTGGGGGTGATGCTGCTGCTCACCGTGCTGGGCGCGGTGCTGGTCCTGACCGCCGCCGGCCGGGTCTGGGCCGAGGGTACGGCGGGGACCCTGGAGGTCTCCGTCACCGGCGGGAAGATCTCCGAACTGCCCGCCGGGCTGGCGCTGGTGGCGCTGGCGGCGGCGGTGGCGGTGTTCGCGGTGCGCGGCGCCGGCCGGCTCGCGGTGGGGGCGCTGACCGTGCTGGCCGGGCTGGGCGCGGCGGCCGCCGCGGCGGCGGGCGCCGGGGACACCGCCGCGCTGGACGCGGAGGCGGCCCGCAAGCTGGCGCTGACCGGCTCGGCCGCGACCGGGGTCTCGCACACCGCCTGGCCGTGGGTGGCCCTGCTGGGCGGGCTGCTGCTGGCGCTGGCCGGGCTGCTGACCGCCCGGTACGGGCGCGGCTGGCCGGCCATGGGCAGCCGCTACGAGGCGCCGACCGGCAAGGCGGCGCCGGCGAAGCGGCGGGCCGCCGCCGCGGAGAGCCCGGCGGACCTGTGGAAGGCGCTGGACCGGGGCGAGGACCCGACGGCGGGCTGACCGGACGGACCGCCGCGCGCCGAGCGTCGACGCGCCGGGCCCGACTGTGACGTGATAGACCCGGCACCCCCTTGGGGCGTGCTTGTGTGGCCCGGCACAATGGAGACGTCAAGTGGGACACGTCAACCCGTGAGGGGCCGAGCAGGCCCGGTCGGGCCCCGAGAGCGTAGGAGCACCATCCGATGGCAGCAGCAGCACACGGCCACAACCCCGCCGCCTGGACCGGCGTGACCATCTCGTTCCTCGGCTTCGGCATCGCCGGCGTTGCGATGATCCTCCCGTCGGTGCTGCTGACCTGCGCCGGCCTGGCGGTCGTCCTGCTCGGCGGCGTGGTCGGCAAGGCCATGTCGATGGCGGGCATGGGCAAGCAGCCCAGCACCATGGTCTACACCCCCGAGGAGCAGGCCGCGCTGGCCGCCGCCTCCGCCTGATCGAACGGCACCTCGCGTGAACGGCGGCCCGCGGGCCGCCGTTTCGCTTCTCCCGCCCGGGCGCCCGGGCGGGCACAATCATGGGCGTGAACGCCGCCCCCGCCCCCACCGCCGCCCGGCCCTCCGCGCCGCGCCGGCTGGTGCCGCCGCTGTCCGCAGTGGCCGCCGTGGCCATTCCCACCGGGTACGTCGCCACGGTGGACCCGAACGTCCCCGGGCACTACCCCGACTGTCCCTTCCTGGCGGCCACCGGCTGGTGGTGCCCCGGCTGCGGCGGGCTGCGCTGCGTGCACGCGCTGACCCACGGGGACCTCAGCGGAGCGCTGCACGACAACGCGGTCGCGGTGCTGCTGTTCGCCGTGCTGGGGGTGCTCTGGGTGCGCTGGCTCTGGGCCGCGCTGCGGGCCCTGCCCGGCCCCGGGCTCGCGCTGGGGGCCCGGCGCTGGGTGCTGGTGGGGCTGCTCGTCCTGGTCTTCACGGTGGTCCGCAATCTGCCGGTCGGCGCGGGCCTGGCACCGCCCCCGGTCTGACCGTTCCGGTGGTGGTGGCGGTGTGAAGCCGCAGTTCGCGGCGGTCGCCGGGGGTCCGTTCCGTGAGACGCGCGCCGGGCGGATGCGCCGTGCGCTCCCCCGTGCCGATACCATCGAAGGGCCGGAGGTCCGCTAGGCCGTCCGGCTCCTCGCCAGCGGGACCAGGACTGGCAGACATGATGGGGGCGCCCGAGTGAGTGTGCTCGACTCGATCGTCGAAGGGGTCCTGGAGGACCTCGCCGAGCGGCAGGCCCGGGTCTCGCTGGACGAGCTCAAGGAGCGCGCCGCCAAGGCCCCGGACGCCAAGGACGGCGTGGCCGCGCTGCGCGGCGACGGTGTCCGGGTGATCTGCGAGGTCAAGCGCTCCAGCCCGTCCAAGGGCGCGCTGGCCGCGATCGCGGACCCGGCGTCGCTGGCGATCGACTACGCGGCCGGCGGCGCCGCCGCGATCAGCGTGCTGACCGAACAGCGCCGCTTCGGCGGGTCGCTGGCGGACCTGGACGCCGTCCGGGCCGCCGTGGACACCCCGCTGCTCCGCAAGGACTTCATCGTCACCGCCTACCAGCTGTGGGAGGCCCGGGCGCACGGCGCGGACCTCGCGCTGCTGATCGTCGCGGCCCTCGAACAGCCGGCCCTGGTGTCGCTGATCGAGCGGGCCGAGTCGATCGGCCTCACCCCGCTGGTCGAGGTGCACGACGAGGAGGAGATCAAGCGCGCGGTGGACGCCGGCGCGCGGATCATCGGCGTCAACGCCCGCAACCTCAAGACCCTTGAGGTGGACCGCAACACCTTCGGCAACGTCGTCCACGCGATCCCGGACGGCATCGTCAAGGTCGCCGAGTCCGGGGTGCGCGGCCCGCTCGACGTGATCTCCTACGCCAACCTGGGCGCGGACGCGGTGCTGGTCGGCGAGTCGCTGGTGACCGGCAAGGACCCGCGGGCCGCGGTGGCCGACCTGGTCGCCGCCGGTGCCCACCCGGCGATCCGGCACAAGGACTGATCCCGCCGCCATGAAGATCGCCACCCGACTCGCTCCCGGCTGCCGCCCGCGCGGCTGCCGCGCGCCCGCACGCCGGGTGCTGGGGCGGCGGGTGCGGTACGTCATCGGCTGCGAACCCGGGCAGGTGCCGGGGCGGCGATGGCGCGAGACGTCCGGCTGAGCGCAGCCGACAGACGTCACCGTCAACCGTCGTCATCTTTCCGAGGGACTTCACCATGTCCGAACGGTCCGACAAGGACTACCTGCCCGGCGCCGAGGTGCCGGACGCGCGCGGCTACTTCGGCGCGTACGGCGGCCGCTTCATCCCGGAGGCGCTGGTCGCCGCCGTGGAGCAGGTCGCCGAGGAGTACGAGAAGGCCAAGGCCGACCCGGCCTTCACCGCCGAGCTCGACGCGCTGCTCAAGGACTACACCGGCCGCCCCAGTCCGCTGACCGACGTGCACCGGTTCTCCGCCGAGGCGGGCGGCGCGCGCATCCTGCTCAAGCGCGAGGACCTCAACCACACCGGCTCGCACAAGATCAACAATGTGCTGGGCCAGGCCCTGCTCACCAAGCGGATGGGCAAGACCCGGATCATCGCCGAGACCGGGGCCGGCCAGCACGGCGTGGCCACCGCCACCGCCTGCGCCCTGTTCGGCTTCGACTGCACCATCTACATGGGCGAGGTCGACACCCAGCGCCAGGCGCTGAACGTCGCCCGGATGCGGATGCTCGGCGCCGAGGTCATCGCCGTGAAGTCCGGCAGCCGCACGCTCAAGGACGCCATCAATGAGGCGTTCCGCGACTGGGTCGCCAACGTGGACTCCACCCACTACCTGTTCGGCACCGTGGCCGGCCCGCACCCCTTCCCGATGATGGTCCGCGACTTCCATCGGGTCATCGGCGTGGAGGCGCGCGAGCAGGTGCTGGAGCGCACCGGGCGGCTGCCCGACGCCGTGGTCGCCTGCGTCGGCGGCGGCTCCAACGCGATGGGCATCTTCCACGAGTTCATCCCGGACGCCGGGGTGCGGCTGATCGGCTGCGAGGCGGCCGGCGAGGGCGCCGAGACCCCGCGGCACGCGGCCACCCTCACCAAGGGCGACCCGGGCGTGCTGCACGGCTCGCGCACCTACGTCCTGCAGGACGAGGACGGCCAGACCATCGAGTCGCACTCGATCTCGGCGGGCCTGGACTACCCGGGCGTCGGCCCGGAGCACGCCTGGCTGAAGGACACCGGCCGGGCCGAGTACCGCCCGGTCACCGACGACGCCGCCATGCAGGCGCTGCGGCTGCTGTCCCGCACCGAGGGCATCATCCCGGCCATCGAGAGCGCGCACGCGCTGGCCGGCGCCCTGGAGCTGGGCCGCGAGCTCGGGCCCGAGGCCACCATCCTGGTCTCGCTCTCCGGGCGCGGCGACAAGGACATGCACACCGCCGCCGAGTACTTCGGCCTCTACGACGAGCCGGGCGCCGGCTCCGCCCACGGGGGTAAGTGACCATGGCTTCGAAGCTCAGTGGCATCCTGGCCGCCGCCGAGGCGGAGGACCGCGCCGCGCTGATCGGCTACCTGCCGGCCGGCTTCCCGTCCGTGGACGGCGGCGTGCGGGCGGTCAACGCGCTGATCGAGGGCGGCTGCGACATCGTCGAGGTCGGCCTGCCGCACTCCGACCCGGTGCTGGACGGCCCGACCATCCAGACCGCCGACGACATCGCGTTGCGGGCCGGCGTGCGGATCAAGGACGTGCTGCGCACCGTCCAGGAGGTCGCCGCCGCGCACCCCGCCGCGGCGGTGCTGGTGATGACCTACTGGAACCCGGTGGACCGGTACGGCGTCGCGCGGTTCGCCGCCGACCTGGCCGCGGCCGGCGGGGCGGGCTGCATCCTGCCGGACCTGCCGGTGGAGGAGTCCGAGGAGTGGCGCAAGGCGGCCGGGGAGCACGGTCTGGACACCGTGTTCGTGGTCGCGCCGAGCAGCAAGGACAAGCGGCTGGCCGAGGTCACGGCGGCCGGCAGCGGCTTCGTGTACGCGGCCGCGGTGATGGGCGTGACCGGCAGCCGGGCGCAGGTCGGCGACCTCGCCGAGGACCTGGTCGCCCGGACCAGGGCCACCACCGAGCTGCCGGTCTGCGTCGGCCTCGGGGTGTCGACCCGTGAGCAGGCCGCGCAGGTGGCCGGGTTCGCGGACGGCGTGATCGTCGGCTCGGCGTTCGTGCAGCGGATCCTGGACGCCGACGGGGACGAGGAGGCCGCGCTGGCGGCGGTGCGTTCGCTGGCCGGTGAGCTGGCGCAGGGCGTGCGCCGGCGGTAGGACCGCCCGCCACGGCTCGTCCGGCGGCCCGTCACCCCTTTGCCGGGGGTGGCGGGCCGCCGTCGTTCCCGGACCCGTTCGACGCCCGTCCGGTCAACCCGCCGACCCGAACGGGTGAACAGTGGCGGGCACGCGCACCAGCGGTGGTTGGGCCGCGTTGAGTGGAGGGACGAGTGCACCTGCCACGTGCCCGGTGCCCGGGGGCGAGCGAGCGGAAGGGGTCGGCCGATGCCCGGTCTTCAGCGAGCCGTGCTGCTGCGGGCGGCCGCGGCCGCGCTGGCGCTCGGCGCCGCGCTCGGGGCACAGAGCGCGGTCGGGCCGGCGCTGGCCAGGCGGGGGGTGGAGCGGGCCGAGCGGGACGCCCAGGTGTGCGCGGAGGCGGTCCGGCTGGCGGCGGTGGCCCGGGCCGGCCGCTCGGCCGCCCGGGGCCGGCCGGAGCTCGCCGCCCCGGACCGCTCCGCCGCCGTCCGCCGCGACCTGGGGTGGCCGCCCGGCTGCGGCCCCGACCACCCATTAGGGTGAAATGCCCTCAGAGTGTCTTAACCTTCACTCTTTTGGCTTAACTCGGAAATCAGGAGGAACCCGGCGTCCCCACGAGCGGTTCATAGGGGCGTGACGGTGTTTCCCGAGGGGGTTGTCCGGATGGCCGGGCCGGCGACTGAGTGGATCGGCACGGCCGCCCGGCTCGGCCTGGCCGTGGTCTGGGGCTGGGCCGGGCTGGCGAAGATCGCCGACCCGGCGGAGGCCGCCCAGGCGGTGCGCGCGTACGAGATCCTGCCCGAGTCCCTGGTCAAACCGGTGGGCCACGGGCTGCCCTTCCTGGAGCTGGCGCTCGCCCTGCTGCTGGTGATCGGCCTGGGCACGCGCCTGGTCGCGGCCGTCTCGGCGGTGCTGCTGCTCGCCTTCATCGGCGGGATCACCTCCGCGTGGGCGCGCGGCATCTCGATCGACTGCGGCTGCTTCGGCGGCGGCGGGGCGGTCGACGCCTCGCAGACCGAGTACCTGCAGGAGATCCTGCGCGACACCGGGTTCCTGCTGCTGGCCGGCTGGCTGGTCTGGCGGCCCCGTACGAAGTTCTCCGTGGACGGCTGGCTGGCCGGCTGAGTGCCGGCTCCGCCGTCCCGGTCCCACCCACCGCACCCCCACCCCCCGAACCTGGAATTCCAAGGCTGATGAGCGAGAAGAACCGAGAAGGCAAGCGCACCGCCCGTGAGCGGATGCTGGCGGAGCGGGCCGAGGACGAGGCCCGCGGCCGGCGGAGGAAGAAGCTGATCATCGGCGGCGTGGCGCTCGCGGTGATCGCCGCCGCGGTGGTCACCGGCGTGGTGGTGCAGGACCAGCGCTCCACCCCGGAGACCCCCACCGCCGTCCCGGCCGGCACCATCGGGGACAAGAACCTGGTCGTCCCGGTGGGCTCGGACAACGCGCCGTCCGTCCTCACCGTCTACGAGGACCCGCGCTGCCCCGCCTGCGGCATCTTCGAGCGGGAGTTCTCGTCCACCATCAGCCAGCTGGAGGACGCGGGCAAGATCTTCACCAACTACCACATCGTCTCGTTCATCGACCGGGCCGTGCCGGGCAAGGGCTCCAAGTACGCGGCCAACGCGCTCGGCTGCGCCCAGGACGCCGGGCACTTCCGCGACTACCACGACGTGCTGTACCGCAACCAGCCGGACGAGACCAACGACGCCTTCGGGAACAAGGCCACCCTGATCAACCTCGCCAAGCAGGTCGACGGCCTGGTCACGCCGACCTTCGAGGCCTGCGTCAACGACCTGAAGTACAGCGGATGGGTGTCCGCCGTGCAGCAGGACTTCGACAAGTCCAGCTTCAAGTCCACGCCGACCGTGCTGCTCAACGGGCAGCCGATCTACCCGAAGTTCAACAACGAGGAGATCACCCCGGCCAACCTGGTGAAGTGGGTGGACGCGGCCAACCAGGGCAAGCAGCTGGGCACCCCCGGCACCCACGGCCAGTCCCCGGCGCCCACCAGCACCACCTCGGAGGCCAACAACCCCTCGCCGAACGCCGGCTGAGCGGGCGCGTACGCTGCGGGGTGGCCGCCGCCCCCTCCCCGTCCGGAGGGGGCGACGGCGGGCCGTGCTCCGGGCCCGCGCCCCGATCTGTGCCCGACTGTGACCGCCGGGGTGTCCTGGACGGGCCGTCGACCCTGTAGCGTCGGAGCTGCCATGGATATCGCCTACATTCCCAGCCCGTCGCGGGGTGTCCTGTACCTCGGACCGATCCCGCTGCGCGCCTACGCCTTCTGCATCATCCTCGGTGTCGTCGTCGCCGTCTGGCTCGGCAGCAAGCGCTGGGTCGCCCGGGGCGGTGGCCGGCACACCGTGGGTGACATCGCCGTCTGGGCCGTGCCGTTCGGCCTGGTCGGCGGCCGGCTGTACCACGTGATCACCGACAACCAGCTCTACTTCGGCGAGGGGAAGAACCCCTGGAACGCCCTGAAGATCTGGGAGGGCGGCCTCGGCATCTGGGGCGCGATCGCGCTGGGCGCGGTCGGCGCCTGGATCGGCGCCCGCCGCCGCGGCGTCCCGCTGCCCGCGTACGCGGACGCCATCGCGCCGGGCATCGTGCTCGCCCAGGCCCTCGGCCGCTGGGGCAACTGGTTCAACCAGGAGCTGTACGGCCGGGAGACCACCCTGCCGTGGGGCCTGGAGATCACCAAGACGCTGCCCAACGGCGAGGTCGTCACCACGATCCACCACCCGACCTTCCTCTACGAGTCGCTCTGGTGCGTGGGTGTCGCGCTGCTGGTGATCTGGGCGGACAAGCGGTTCACCCTGGGCCACGGGCGGGCCTTCGCGCTGTACGTGGCCGGGTACACGGCGGGCCGGTTCTGGACCGAGTGGCTGCGGGTCGACGAGGCGCACCACATCCTGGGCCTGCGGCTGAACGACTGGGTGGCGATCCTCGTCTTCCTCGGGGCCGTCGCGTACTTCGTGATCGTCGGGAAGAAGCGGCCCGGCCGGGAGGACCCGGCGAGCATCGATCCGATGGCGAGCGCCGAGGCACGGGCCGGGGAGCCCGCCGACGCGCCGTCCGACGAGCCGGGTGACCTGCCGAAGGCCGAGCGGGACGCGGAGCCCGCCGCCGGCGCCGCGGAGTCCGGCGCCAAGCGCGACAAGCTGGAGAAGGGCGCCAAGAACCCGGCCTGACCTGCGCCGACCCCTGCTCCCGGCCGCCTCCGCACCCCGTGCGGAGGCGGCCGAAGCCATGTTCGGACAGCCTAACTTTGCTGGAAGTGCCCAGCTCAAGAGGGTTACGGTCAGTCAGTAAGGCGATCTGACCAATGGACGGAGGGGAACGGCCGTGACTGCGACCGCCCTGGAACACGAGGCCGGGCACCAGCCCCGGATACCCGCCGCAGGGCACCACCGGGACGTCAACGGCGGCTGGCTGCGGCCGGCGGTGTTCGGTGCGATGGACGGCCTGGTCTCCAACTTCGCGCTGATGACCGGCGTCGTCGGCGGCGCCGTCTCCACCAGCACCGTGGTGCTCACCGGCCTCGCCGGGCTGGCGGCCGGCGCCTGCTCGATGGCGGCGGGCGAGTACACCTCGGTGGCCTCCCAGCGGGAGCTGGTGCAGGCCGAGATCGAGGCCGAGCGGCTGGAGCTGCGCCGCAACCCGCACGGCGAGCTGGCCGAGCTGGCCCAGCTGTACGTCGAGCGCGGGGTGGATCCCGAGCTCGCCCACGAGGTGGCGCGGCAGCTGTCCGCCGACCCGGAGCAGACGCTGGAGATCCACGCCCGCGAGGAGCTCGGCATCGACCCCAACGACCTGCCCTCGCCGTGGGTGGCGGCCGGGTCCTCCTTCGTCTGCTTCGCGGTGGGCGCGCTGCTGCCGCTGCTGCCGTACCTGCTGGGTGCGACCTCGCTGCTGCCGGCGCTGCTGGTCGCGGCGGCCGGGCTGTTCGTCTGCGGTGCGGTGGTGGCCCGGGTGACCGCGCGCAGCTGGTGGTACAGCGGCCTGCGGCAGCTGGCGCTGGGCGGTGTCGCGGCAGCGGTGACCTACCTGCTGGGCGTGCTGATCGGCGGGCAGGTCGGCTGACGCCGGACGGGTCGATGGGGCGAGCGACCGAGGGGCCGGAGGGACTGGCGGGCCGGGTCGGCCGGGCACTGTGCCGTTGCATTGTTATGCGCCCGAACGGGTGAGCTTGCACACATGGCCGCCCGGCTGGACCTGGCCTTGTCTCGCCATATGGGCCCATTCGCCGAGGAATCGCATCCGCGGATCGATTTCCGGGCTGGAATCGCAGGCCGCATTGATCGACTCCGATGGCCGGGGGATCTGGCCCCTGTTTCAGCCCCTGGAGCGCCGGGCACAATCGTCGGGACGTGCGGTGTGGCACGTTCCCTCATCACCCCCGTGACCTGCGGGTCCGTCCGCGATGTGGACGCTTTTTTCCGCTTCCCGGGGTCTTCGGCATCATGTAACGTGCGTGCCTCAATCGCATCAGGGCCAGCGTCGTCCCTACTGCACCAGTTTCGAAAGACGACGACGGGAGAGCCGATGCTGTCTGCATCCATGCACTCCGCCAACGAGCCCCAGGCCGGCGCCGCCCGCCCGCCGTACGCGCTCGTTCCGGATGCGCGACCTGCTGCTCAGGGCCTGTACGACCCGCGAAACGAGCACGACGCCTGTGGCGTCGGATTCGTCGCCACGCTGACCGGCACCGCCGACCACACCGTCGTCGAGCAGGCGCTGACCGTCCTGCGCAACCTGGAGCACCGCGGCGCCACCGGCGCCGAGCCGGACTCCGGTGACGGCGCGGGCATCCTCACCCAGATCCCGGACGCCTTCCTGCGCGCCAACGTGGCCTTCGAGCTCCCGGCGGCCGGCGGCTACGCGGTGGGCATCGCCTTCCTGCCCGACGCCGACGACGAGGACGCCGCCGCCGTCGCCCGGATCGAGGCGATCGCGGACGAGGAGGGCCTGACCGTCCTCGGCTGGCGCGACGTCCCGGTCACCCCCGACCTGCTGGGCGCCACCGCCCGCGGTGTCATGCCGCGCTTCCGCCAGCTCTTCCTGGCCGGCGAGGGCAAGACCGGCCTGGCGCTGGACCGGGTCGCCTTCGTGGTCCGCAAGCGCTCCGAGCGCGAGGCCGGGGTCTATTTCCCCTCGCTCTCCGCGCGCACCATCGTCTACAAGGGCATGCTGACCACCGGCCAGCTGGAGCCCTTCTTCCCCGACCTGTCGGACCGGCTCTACGCCTCCGCGCTCGGCCTGGTGCACTCGCGCTTCTCCACCAACACCTTCCCGAGCTGGCCGCTCGCCCACCCGTACCGGTTCGTCGCGCACAACGGCGAGATCAACACGGTCAAGGGCAACCGGAACTGGATGACCGCCCGGGAGTCCCAGCTCGCCACCGACCTCATCCCCGCCAACCGCAACGGGCAGGGGCTGGAGCGGATCTTCCCGATCTGCACCCCGGACCACTCCGACTCGGCCTCCTTCGACGAGGTCCTGGAGCTGCTCCACCTCGGCGGCCGCTCGCTGCCGCACGCCGTGCTGATGATGATCCCGGAGGCGTGGGAGAACCACGCCACGATGGACCCGGCCCGCCGCGCGTTCTACCGGTACCACTCCAACCTGATGGAGCCCTGGGACGGCCCGGCCTGCGTCACCTTCACCGACGGCATCCAGATCGGCGCCGTGCTGGACCGCAACGGCCTGCGCCCGGCCCGCTACTGGATCACCGAGGACGGCCTGGTCGTCCTCTCCTCCGAGGTCGGCGTGCTCGACATCGAGCAGACCCGGGTGGTCAAGAAGGGCCGGCTGCAGCCCGGCCGGATGTTCCTCGTCGACACCGCGGAGCACCGCATCGTCGAGGACGAGGAGATCAAGTCGGCGCTGGCCGCCGAGCACCCCTACGAGGAGTGGGTGGAGGCCGGGCAGATCCAGCTCGCCAAGCTCCCCGAGCGCGAGCACATCGCGCACACCCACGCCTCGGTCACCCGCCGCCAGCAGACCTTCGGTTACACCGAGGAGGAGCTGCGGGTCATCCTGGCGCCGATGGCCAAGACCGGCGCCGAGGCACTCGGCTCGATGGGCACCGACTCGCCGATCGCCGCGCTGAGCGAGAAGCCGCGACTGCTGTTCGACTACTTCGTGCAGCTGTTCGCGCAGGTCACCAACCCGCCGCTGGACGCGATCCGCGAGGAACTGGTCACCTCGCTGCTGTCCAACCTCGGCCCCGAGGGCAACCTGCTGGCCGCCGAGGCCGCCGCCTGCCGCTCCGTCGGCATCACCTTCCCGGTGATCGACAACGACGAGCTGGCCAAGCTGGTCCACGTCAACGCGGACGGCGACCAGCCCGGGCTCAAGGCCGTCACGCTGTCCGGCCTGTACAAGGTCGCCGGCGGCGGCGAGGCGCTGGCCGCCCGGCTCGCCGCGATCGCCGCCGAGGCCGACGCGGCGATCGCCGACGGCACCCGGATCATCGTGCTCTCCGACCGGCACTCGGACGCCGAGCACGCCCCGATCCCCTCGCTGCTGCTCACCTCGGCGATCCACCACCACCTCATCCGCACCAAGCAGCGCACCCGGGTGTCGCTGCTGGTCGAGGCCGGTGACGTCCGCGAGGTGCACCACGTCGCGCTGCTGATCGGCTACGGCGCCGGCGCGGTCAACCCGTACCTGGCCATGGAGTCGGTCGAGGACCTCGTCGCCCAGGGCACCTTCCTGACCGCGATCGAGCCCGAGAAGGCGATCAAGAACCTGATCAAGGCGCTCGGCAAGGGCGTGCTCAAGGTGATGTCCAAGATGGGCATCTCCACCGTCGCCTCCTACCGCGGCGCGCAGGTCTTCGAGGCCATCGGCCTCTCCCGGGAGCTGGTGGACGCCTACTTCGCCGGCACCACCACCAAGCTCGGCGGCATCGGCCTGGACGAGATCGCGAAGGAGACCGCCGCCCGGCACGCCAAGGCCTACCCGGCCTCCGGCATCCCGGCCGCGCACCGCGCGCTGGAGATCGGCGGCGAGTACCAGTGGCGCCGCGAGGGCGAGCCGCACCTGTTCGACCCGGACACCGTCTTCCGGCTGCAGCACTCCACCCGCAACCGCCGCTACGACGTCTTCAAGCAGTACACGGACCGGGTGAACGAGCAGTCCGAGCGGCTGATGACGCTGCGCGGCCTGTTCAAGCTCGACGCGCTCGGCCGCACCCCGGTGCCCGTCGAGGAGGTCGAGCCGGTCTCCGAGATCGTCAAGCGCTTCTCCACCGGCGCCATGTCGTACGGCTCGATCTCGCTGGAGGCGCACGAGACCCTGGCGATCGCGATGAACCGCCTCGGCGGCAAGTCCAACACCGGTGAGGGCGGCGAGGACCCGGACCGCCTGTACGACCCGGAGCGCCGCTCGGCGATCAAGCAGGTCGCCTCCGGCCGGTTCGGCGTCACCTCCGAGTACCTGGTCAACGCCGACGACATCCAGATCAAGATGGCCCAGGGCGCCAAGCCCGGCGAGGGCGGCCAGCTGCCCGGCCACAAGGTGTACCCGTGGGTCGCCAGGACCCGGCACTCCACCCCGGGTGTCGGTCTGATCTCGCCGCCGCCGCACCACGACATCTACTCGATCGAGGACCTGGCGCAGCTGATCCACGACCTCAAGAACGCCAACCCCGAGGCCCGCATCCACGTGAAGCTGGTCTCCGAGGTCGGCGTCGGCACGGTCGCGGCCGGCGTCTCCAAGGCGCACGCGGACGTCGTGCTGGTCTCCGGCCACGACGGCGGCACCGGCGCCTCGCCGCTCACCTCGCTCAAGCACGCGGGCGGCCCCTGGGAGCTCGGCCTCGCCGAGACCCAGCAGACCCTGCTGCTCAACGGCCTGCGCGACCGGATCGTGGTGCAGACCGACGGCCAGCTGAAGACCGGCCGCGACGTCGTCATCGCCGCCCTGCTGGGCGCCGAGGAGTTCGGCTTCGCGACCGCCCCGCTGGTGGTCTCCGGCTGCATCATGATGCGCGTCTGCCACCTGGACACCTGCCCGGTCGGCGTCGCCACCCAGAACCCGGTGCTGCGCGAGCGGTTCTCCGGCAAGCCCGAGTTCGTGGTCAACTTCTTCGAGTTCATCGCCGAGGAGGTCCGGGAGATCCTGGCCTCGCTGGGCTTCCGCTCGATCGAGGAGGCCGTCGGCCACGCCGAGCACATCGACGCCGAGGCCGCGGTCGACCACTGGAAGGCCGCCGGGCTCGACCTCGCCCCGCTGTTCCACGTGCCCGAGCTGCCCGAGGGCGCGGCTCTGCACCGCACCACCACGCAGGACCACGCGCTGGACAAGGCCCTGGACAACCAGCTGATCGACCTGGCCCAGGACGCCCTGGAGAACGGCGACGCCGTCCGCATCCAGCTGCCGATCCGCAACGTCAACCGGACCGTCGGCACCATGCTCGGCCACCAGGTGACCAAGCGGTACCGCGGCGAGGGCCTGCCGGAGGGGACCATCGACGTCACCTTCACCGGCTCGGCCGGCCAGTCCTTCGGCGCCTTCGTGCCGCGCGGCATCACGCTGCGCCTGGAGGGCGACGCCAACGACTACGTCGGCAAGGGCCTGTCCGGCGGCGTGATCGTGGTCCGCCCGGCCCGTGACGCGGCGGCGATCGGCAACGACGCGCAGAACCACGTCATCGCCGGCAACACCATCGGCTACGGCGCCACCGGCGGCCGGATCCACCTGCGCGGCAAGGCCGGCGAGCGGTTCGCGGTCCGCAACTCCGGGGCCACCCTGGTGGTCGAGGGCGTCGGTGACCACGGCCTGGAGTACATGACCGGCGGCCGGGTCGTCGTCCTCGGCGAGACCGGGCGCAACCTGGCGGCCGGCATGTCCGGCGGCATCGCCTACGTGCTGGACCTGCGCCCGGCGAACGTCAACAGCGGCATGGTGGGCATCGAGGCCCCCGACGCCGCCGCCCGCGAATGGCTGCGCGAGACCGTGCAGCAGCACTACGAGGAGACCGGCTCCACCGTGGCGGCCGAGCTCCTGGCGGACTGGGGCAGCGGGGTCTCCCGCTTCTCCACGATCATGCCGACCGACTACAAGGCAGTGCTCGCCGCCAAGGACGCCGCTGAGCGCGATGGCCTCTCCGAGGCCGAGACCACTCGCAAGATGATGGAGGCGGCACGTGGCTGACCCCAAGGGCTTCCTGACCACGCCCAAGCAGCTGGCCGAGCGGCGTCCGGTGGACGTGCGCCTGCGCGACTGGAACGAGGTCTACGTCGAGCGCAGCCTGCTCCCGATCATCACCAAGCAGGCCGGGCGCTGCATGGACTGCGGCATCCCGTTCTGCCACAACGGCTGCCCGCTCGGGAACCTCGTCCCCGAGTGGAACGACCTCGCCTACCGGGACGACTGGAAGGGCGCGATCGAGCGGCTGCACGCGACCAACAACTTCCCGGAGTTCACCGGGCGGCTCTGCCCGGCGCCCTGCGAGTCGGCCTGCGTGCTCGGCATCAACCAGGACGCGGTGACCATCAAGAACGTCGAGGTCACCATCATCGACAAGGCCTGGGACCGCGGCGGGGTCACCCCGCAGGTGCCGGAGCGGCTGTCCGGCAAGACGGTCGCCGTGGTCGGCTCCGGGCCGGCCGGCCTGGCCGCCGCCCAGCAGCTCACCCGGGCCGGGCACACCGTGGTGGTGTACGAGCGGGCCGACCGGATCGGCGGCCTGCTGCGGTACGGCATCCCCGAGTTCAAGATGGAGAAGCGCCACATCAACCGCCGCATCGAGCAGATGCGCGCGGAGGGCACCCGGTTCCGCACCGGCGTGCACGTCGGCGAGGACGTCACCGGGCAGCAGCTGCGCGAGCGCTTCGACGCGGTGGTCGTCGCCGCCGGCGCCACCACCGCCCGCGACCTGCCGGTGCCCGGGCGCGAGCTCAAGGGCGTCCACCAGGCCATGGAGTACCTGCCGCTGGCCAACAAGGTGCAGGAGGGCGACTTCGTGGAGTCGCCGATCAGCGCCAAGGGCAAGCACGTCGTGGTGATCGGCGGCGGCGACACCGGCGCGGACTGCGTCGGTACCGCGCACCGGCAGGGGGCGGCCTCCGTCACCCAGCTGGAGATCATGCCGCGGCCCGGCGAGGACCGGCCGGCCAACCAGCCGTGGCCGACCATGCCGATGACCTACAAGGTCACCTCGGCGCACGAGGAGGGCGGCGAGCGGATCTACTCCGTCTCCACCACCCACTTCAGCGGCGACGAGGAGGGCAACGTCCAGCAGCTGCACCTGGTCGAGGTGGAGTTCAAGGACGGGAGGTTCGAGCAGGTGCCGGGCACCGAGCGGGCCGTCCCGGCGCAGCTGGTCACCCTGGCGATGGGCTTCACCGGGACGGACGTGAAGAACGGTCTGGTCGAGCAGCTGGGCGTGGACCTCGACGCACGCGGTAATGTGGCCCGGGACGGCCGCTTCGCCACCAATGTCGATGGCGTCTACGTCTGCGGTGACGCGGGACGAGGCCAGTCCCTGATCGTCTGGGCCATCGCGGAGGGCCGTTCGGCCGCCGCGGCGGTCGACACCTACCTGGGCGGCAAGACCCCGCTGCCCGCCCCGATCCGGCCGACGGACCGCCCGCTGGTGGTCTGATCCGGTCCAGGTAGCCCGGCACCGCACTGCCGGGTCGTACCGAGCCGCACCCCGTCAGCGTCGCCGGGCCACCGCGGTCCCTGGCGCCTGCCCACATCCCCGACCAGTTTGGGGGCAGGCGCCTTTCGCGTTCCCGGGGGCGGGTCAGTCCTCGGGGAAGAGGATGGGGCGGCCGGCGAGATTGAGGACCACGCGGTCGCCCACGGGACGGGCCGAGCGGAACCGGACGTCCTCCAGGAACCCCGGGGGTTCGCAGTCGGCCGGCCGGTCGACGCGGCCGACCAGCACCAGGACGTCGGCGGTCTCGTACACCTCGCCCGGAAGGAGACGGGCGCAGCGCCGCAGGTGCACCGAGGCCTCCAGCCGCCGTTCGCCCTCACGATGCGCGTAGTCGGTGTCGGTGACCCAGGCGGGGAGGGTGTCGTCCTCCCGGGTATGGGGGCCCGGCGGTGCCTGGGACTCCACGGCGACGACGGCGTAGGGCTCGTCGAGGCCGGCGAACCGGAACTCCCAGACCGGGACCGTCGCCGTTCCGCGGCTGGTGCGCTGGGGCCGGGTCGCGGGCCGGACCTCGGTGACGGTGAGCACGGTGTTGCAGGGCTCTCTGGTGCAGGGGTCGTCGCGGTAGCGGACGAGGTTCTCGTAGGCGGCGCGCGGGTCGGTCAGCGGCAGAGCTGTGGACGTCCCGTCCGGGAAGGAGACCGTCCCGGTGCCGCGGGACGGCGGGAACCCGGCCGCGAGATCGATCCGGTCGCCGAGGAAGGCCGCGAAGGCGCCGTCGTCGGAGAAGTCCCTCGGCAGCCAGTATTCCGCCTCCAGGCTCGGGTAGTAGCCGGTGCGCCAGATCCGCTCGGTCTCGGAGCCGGGCCAGGCCTCGGCCACCTGACGGGCCATCTCCAGGGCCCTGCCGGCGGGGACCAGGACGTCGGCGGGGGCGGTGGAGGAGTCACCGGGGAGGAGGAGCACGGCGAGCAGGACCACGGCGGCGGTGCGAAGTCGTCTCAGCACATCGTCGGGGACGCCCGGAGGCGTGCCCGGGTTGCGTCAACGGTTGTCGGTTCCGGCCGAGTTGCGGCTCCCACGGGCACACCGGGGGGCTGGGGATGTGCATGGCGACGGCGGGGGACTAGAGTGCGTTCCGGGGAGCTACGAGTCGGCTACCGCGCGTATCCGGACGGCGGGCGTCCGGGCGGTCACGGCGGCGGCCGACGGCTCCGTCGAGGGTGTTCCGAGGACTGTTGTTTGTCGGTCCCTGATGGAAGACTGCGGCCGACGGCCGGGGGGCTGCCGAGGTGTGGAGGGTTGAGGCGATGGGTGCGACTCAGGCGGGTGGTGGTGCCACCGTGCGGCGTCTGCTGCTGGGGTCGCAGCTGCGAAGGCTTCGGGAGGCCCGGGGCGTCAGCCGGGAGGAGGCCGGGTACTCGATCCGGGCCTCCGAGTCGAAGATCAGCCGGATGGAACTCGGCCGGGTCGGCTTCAAGGAGCGCGACGTCGCCGACCTGCTGACGCTGTACGGGGTCGACGCGGAGCCGGAGCGGGCCTCGGTGCTGGGGCTGGTGCGGGCGGCCAACGCGACGTCCTGGTGGCACGGGTACGGGGACGTCCTGCCGGGCTGGTTCCAGAACTACCTGGGCCTGGAGGAGGCCGCCACCGAGATCCGCAGCTACGAGGTGCAGTTCGTCCACGGGCTGCTGCAGACCGCCGACTACGCCCGGGCCGTGATCACCCACGGCGGGCACGTCACCGAGCCGGCCGAGATCGAGCGGCGGGTGGAGGTGCGGCTCAAGCGCCAGGAGGTGCTGAGCGCCGAGCGGGCGCCGCGGCTGGTCGCGGTGCTGGACGAGGCCGTGCTGCGCCGGCCCTGGGGCGGGCCGGAGCTGATGCGGGCGCAGGTCGACCGGCTGCTGGAGCTGACCGAACTGCCGAACGTCGAGTTCCAGGTGATGCCGCTGGGCTTCGGCGGGCTGCGCGCGGAGGGCGGGGCGTTCTCGGTGCTGGCCTTCGACGAGCAGGAGCTGCCGGACATCGTGTACCTGGAGCAGTTCACCACCGCGCTGTACCTGGACAAGCCGGCGGAGGTCGCCGAGTACGCGGGGGCGATGGACGGTCTGGTGGCGGACAGTCTCTCTCCCGAGCGGACACGAGAACTTCTTCGCTCGGTACGCCAAGAGCTCTGACGGATAAGTACGATGAGCCCCGATCAGATCTGATCGCGAACGACCGCGAACGATGTTCGTGCGTTCCCGTAGGCATGAGAGGGATCAGATGTCGTACCTTTCCGAGTTGGCGCTGCAGTTCATCGACGGTGAGTGGCGCGAGGGCAGCGGCTCCTGGGACATCGTCGACGTCGACCCCTTCACCGGCGAGAAGATCGCCGCCATCACCGTCGCCACCGTCGAGGAGGTCGACCAGGCCTACCGGGCCGCGGCGCTGGCGCAGAAGGAGTGGGCGGCCACCAACCCCTACGCCCGCCGGCTGGTCTTCGAGCGCGCGCTGCGGATCCTGGAGGACCGCGAGCAGGAGATCACCCGGGACATCATGGCCGAGCTCGGCGGCACCGCCGTCAAGGCCTGGTTCGAACTCTCCCTCACCAAGGACATGCTGCGCGAGGCGATGCAGCTGTCGCTGCGCGCCGAGGGGCGGCTGCTGCCCTCCCCGGTGGACGGCAAGGAGAACCGGCTCTACCGGCTGCCGGTCGGCGTCGTCGGGGTGATCAGCCCGTTCAACTTCCCGCTGTTCCTGTCGATGAAGGCGGTCGCCCCGGCGCTGGCGCTCGGCAACGGCGTGGTGCTCAAGCCGCACCAGGAGACCCCGGTGGTCGGCGGCACCCTGATCGCCAAGATCTTCGAGGAGGCGGGCCTGCCGGCCGGCCTGCTGAACGTCGTGATCACCGACATCGCCGAGATCGGCGACGCGTTCATCGAGCACCCGATCCCCAAGGTGATCTCCTTCACCGGCTCCGACAAGGTCGGCCGGCACGTCGCCACCGTCGCCGCCTCGCACTTCAAGCGGACCGTCCTGGAGCTGGGCGGCAACAGCGCGCTGATCGTGCTGGACGACGCCGATGTCGACTACGCGGTGGACGCGGCCGTGTTCAGCCGCTTCGTGCACCAGGGGCAGGTCTGCATGGCCGCCAACCGCGTGCTGGTCGACCGCACCGTGGCCGAGGAGTTCACCCGCAAGTTCGTCGCCAAGGTCGCCACCCTCAAGGTCGGCGACCCCCGGGACCCGGCCACCCACATCGGCCCGCTGATCAACCCCGTCCAGGCCGACGCCCTCACCGCGCAGGTCGACCAGGCGGTCGCCGCCGGTGCCACCGCGCTGCTGCGCGGCATCACCACCGGCAGCCTGATGGAGCCCGTGGTGCTCGGCGACCTGCCGGCCGACGCGCCGATCCTGCGGCGCGAGCTGTTCGGGCCGGTCGTGCTGGTCGTGCCGTTCGACGGCGAGGACGAGGCGGTGCGGATCGCCAACGACACGCCGTTCGGCCTCAGCGGCGCGGTGCACACGGCCGACGTGGAGCGCGGTGTGCGGGTCGCGCAGCGGATCGAGACCGGCATGATCCACGTCAACGACGGGACCATCGCGGACGAGCCGGTGGTGCCCTTCGGCGGCGAGAAGAGCTCGGGCGTGGGCCGGCTGAACGGCGAGTCCACGGTCGACGCGTTCACCACCGTGAAGTGGATCTCGATCCAGCACGGGCGCAGCCGCTTCCCGTTCTGACCCGGGGTCCGGCCGTCCCTCCGCTTCGGCAGGGACGGCCGGGTTCCGCTTGCCGGCCGGGGCTGCCCTATGCTGCGCCTGTCGGATCGCATGGTGACCAGTGGGGACTGAGTTCGACCGTGTGTGATCGGAACGGACCTAAGGGGTGGCAGGGGTGACCGAGTTTCAGGAGATCGGCCGGGAGTGGCTCGTCGGTGACGAGGGCGACGAGGTACGGCCGCCCGCCGACCTGCGCCCCGAGATACCGCACCCCGCCCGGATGTACGACTACTACATCGGCGGCAAGGACAACTTCCCGGCCGACCGCGAGGCCGCGGAGCGGGTGCTCGGCATCAGCCCGATGGTGCGGATCAGCGCGCTGGCCAACCGGGCCTTCCTCGGCCGCGCGGTGCGTCACCTCGCCGGCGAGGGCATCCGGCACTTCGTCGACATCGGCACCGGCATCCCCAGCGCCGGGAACACCCACGAGGTCGCCCAGCAGGTGCGGCCGGACGCCCGGGTGGTCTACCTCGACAATGACCCGATCGTGCTGGTGCACGGCCGCGCCCTGCTGAGCGGCACCACCCCGGAGAGCACCTCGGTGGTCCAGGCCGACCTGCGCGACCCGGCCGCGATCCTGGCCCTCCCCGAGGTTCGGCGGGCGCTGGACTCCGGTGAGCCGGTGGCGCTGCTGCTCGTCGCCGTCCTGCACTTCATCGACGAGCAGGACGACCCGTACGGCATCGTGCGCACCCTGGTGGACGCCCTGCCGTCCGGCAGCCGCCTCGTCCTCTCGCACGGCACCCTGGACTTCACCCCGACCGCCGACGCCGGCCGCGGCCCCGCCGTCTACCGCAACGCCTCCGCCCAGCTGACCATGCGCACCCGCGAGCAGGTGCTGCGCTTCTTCGAAGGCCTCGACCTCACCGACCCCGGCCTGGTCACCGCCCCCCTCTGGCGCCCCGACGCCCCCGAGCAGCCGACCGACTCCCAGGTCGCCATCTGGGCCGCCGTGGCCGAGAAGCCCTAGCGGGGGTACCGGAGCAGTTCGTCGGTGGCGAGCTCGAAGGCGAACGGCTCCGGGATCGGCACGCCGTCCCCGAACTTCCCGGTCCACCGCTGGTGGTAGGTGCCGCCGCCGGGTTCGGAGTGGAGGGTGAGCGTGCCCTCGCGCGGGTCGATCACCAGGTAGAGCGGGATCGCCATCTGCGGGTAGTCGCGGACCTTGCCGACCAGCTCGTTCTCCGGGTTGGAGGGGGAGACGATCTCGACCGCGATCGCGGCCAGCTCGGCGGGCACCTGGTTGCCGCCGAGCTCGACGGTGTCGAGCGGGATGTAGGTCAGGTCCGGGTTGCGGAGCTTGCCGGTGGTCGGAGCGATGAGGTCGGTGTTCTCGCTGGGCATCAGGTCGGCCGGGCGGTGGGCATCGAACTGCTCTCGGACGATCATCAGATTGCGCTGGTGGATCACCGATGGGCCGGCCATCATGATGATCTCGTCACCCGACACCTCGATCTTCCAACCTGACGGCGCGGTGAGGCTCTGGGCGTAGGCCAGCAACTGCGCATGCCGTTCGGGGATCTGGAATCCGGTCATGGGGCCATCCTCTCACCTGGCGCCGATCGTCGAATCAGTAGTTCGTGTCGCGAATTACGACTGTTAGGCTGGGCGGGTGGACAAGAGCGAGGGTGGCGGAATCGGAGTTGTCGGGGCGCTGGTGCGGGCGGCGTTCCTGGTGGACGCGGTGTACGCCGAGTCGGCGCGTGAGTACGGGCTGACTCCGCAGCAGGGGCAGTTGCTGTGCGTGCTGATGGGGCGGTCGTACGTGATGGGGGAGCTCGGGGGGCTGCTGCGGCTGGCCAAGTCGAGCCTGACCGGGCTGGTGGACCGCAGTGAGCGCAACGGGCTGGTGCGGCGGGAGAGTTGCGAGGCGGACGCGCGGGCGGTGCGGGTCGCGCTGACGGTGGAGGGGGCGGCGCTGGCGGAGCGGTTCCACGCCGAGACCTGTCGGCGGGTCGACGGGCTGCCGGCCGGGCTCTCCGCGGCGGAGCGGGAGATGCTGGCCGGGCTGCTCGGGCGGGTCGTGCTGGACAACGAGGCGCCGCCGGTCTTCGGGGAGCCGGGCTGATCCCGATCGGCAGGGGTTGCAGTTCGCGCAACGAACTAATAGGTTCGTGATGCGAACTGCAACTCTTTTCTGCTTTGGGGGCAAGAGAACATGAGTCGTAGCAAGAGCGTCGTCTTCGGATTCGGCGCGCCGGGTGACATCGCCGACACCGGCCGGCTGCTGAGCGTCGTCCAGCAGGCCGACCGGGACGGGCTGGACCACTTCTCGCTGTCCGACCACCCCTACCTCGGCGGGCGGGTGGACGCCTACGCCGCGCTCGGGTTCCTGCTCGGGCGCACCGAGCGGATCAGCGGCTTCGCCAACGTCACCAACCTGCCGAGCCGGCCCGCGCCGCTGCTGGCCCGGGCGGTCACCTCGCTGTCCGCGCTCTCCGGCGGGCGGGTGGTGCTGGGCATGGGCGCCGGCGGACTCTGGGACCGGATCGCCGACCTGGGGGTGGAGCGGCTCACCCCGGGCGAGGCGGTGGAGGCCTTCGAGGAGGCGATCCTGCTGGTCAAACGACTGTCGGGCGGCGGCGAGCCGGTCACCCACGAGGGCCGGCACTACCGCGTGCGGCGGATCGAGCCCGCGCCGGTGGCCGCGCCGCCGGTGTGGACGGGCTCCAACGGCCGCAAGTCGCTGGCCGTCACCGGCCGGGTCGCCGACGGCTGGATCCCCGGTCACGCCGCGGACTGGCTCAGCGAGCCCTACCGCACCTCGCGGCCGGTCGTCGACGAGGCGGCCGCCGCCGTCGGGCGCGACCCGCGCGAGATCCGCACCGTCTACAACCTCCCGGGCCGGATCACCGAGCGCCCGCTGGCGGCGACCCGGAACGGCGAACGGACCTGGCTCGGCGGCTCGGTGGAGCAGTGGGTGGCCGAGCTGACCGGCGCGGTGCTGGAGCACGGGGCGTCCGGCTTCACCCTCTTCGCCGCCGACCACGGCTCGCCGGACCCGCTGACCCTCGGCCGCTGGGCGAACGAGATCGCCCCGGCGGTCCGCGAGGCGGTCGCCAAGGGGTAGCGGCGGCCGCGCCGCGAGCACGTGCGGACGCGGCGGGTGCTCAGGCGGCCCGGGACTCGCGGCGGTAGCCGCCGGGGGCGAGGCCGAACTCCCGCTTGAACGCCTTGGCGAAGGCGTACTCCGAGCCGTAGCCGGTCCGTGCGGCGACGGTGGTGAGCGGAGCCTCCGACTCGCGCAGCAGCCGGGCCGCCGTGGTCATCCGCCAGCGGGTCAGGTACGCCATCGGCGGCTCGCCGACCAGAGCGGTGAACCGCCGGGCGAACGCCGCCCGGGAGAGCCCGGCCCGGGCGGCGAGCGACTCCACCGTCCACGCCGTGGACGGCGCCTCGTGGATCGCGGTGAGCGCCGGAGCCACCGCAGAGTCGCCGAGCGCCGCCGCCCAGCCGGCCGCGGTGGCGGGCGGCTGCTCCTCGAACCACGCCCGCAGGATGTACAGCAGCAGCGAGTCGATCAGCGCCGGGACGATGCCGGTCGACCCGATCCGCGGGTTCTCCAGCTCGGCGCCGAGCAGCTGGACGGCCGCGCTCAGCTCCGGGTGCCGGCCGTGCCGGGTCTGCAGGTGGACGATCGCCGGCAGTTGGCGCACCAGCGGGTGCGGGCGGGCCTGGTCGAGGTGGTAGTTGCCGCACAGCAGGCTGGTGCGCGGCCCGTCCCCGCCGATCGACACGGTGCCGATCGGCAGGGACGGCCGGTAGTCCGAGGCCTGCTCGGGGGTGATGGGGGTACCGGGCCGGTCGGTGAGGATGTGGCCGCGGCCGTCGCGCAGGAACACCACGTCCCCCGGGCTGAGCGCGATCGGCGCGGCCTCCTCCTCCAGCGGCACCAGCCAGCACGTTCCGTACAGCACCACGTGGAACCCGGCGCCGACGACCGGGGGCAGCCGAAGCCCCCACGGTGCCCGCCCCTCGGTGCGCACGGAGGTGGGCTGCCCCGTACGCATCGAGCTCAGTGCCTCGCTCAGGATGTCCACGCGCCCTCCCCGTTGCCGAGCCGTCCCGGGCAAACCCTACGGAACCGGGGAACCCGGCGGAAACTCAGCCGACGGTCAGGACGATCTTGCCCTGGGTGCGGCCGGTGGAGATCAGCTCGTGCGCCTTGCCGGCCTCCTCCAGCGGGAAGGTCTCGGCGATGTGCGGACGGATCCGGCCCTCGTCGACCAGTCGGGCGATGGCCTCCAGCGAGGCGTAGTCCGGCTCCACCGAGACGCCCGCGAACCGCCGCCCGGCGGCCTCGACCTCGGTGGCCAGCGTGGTGTTCCAGTGCTCCATGATCGAGACCAGCACACCACCCTCGGGCAGCACCGCCAGCGAGGCGGTGCCCTGCGAGGAGGAGTCGAACACCACGTCCACCTGGCCGACCCGCTCCAGGAACCCCTCCTCGCGGTAGTCGATCACCTCGTCGGCGCCCAGCGAGCGCACGAACTCGTGCTTCGGCTCGCTCGCCAGGGCGATCACGTGCGCGCCGCGCGCCTTGGCGATCTGCACGGCCAGGTGGCCGACGCCGCCCGCCGCCCGGTGGATCAGCACCCGCTGCCCCTCGGCCAGACCCGCCGCGTCCACCAGGCCCTGCCAGGCGGTCAGCGCGGCCAGCGGCAGGGCCGCGGCCTGCACGTGGTCCAGCGAGGCGGGCTTGCGGGCCACCTGGCGGGAGGGCACCGCGACGTACTCGGCGTAGCCGGTGGCGGCGCGCGGGAAGAACGGCATCCCGAACACCTCGTCGCCGACCTTGAAGCGGGCGCCCGGCGCGGCCTCCTCGACCACGCCGGAGATGTCCCAGCCGACCCCGAACGGCGGCTCGCCGAGCAGCGGGTACATCCCGGAACGGACCGCCGCGTCCACCGGGTTGACGCCGGCGGCGTGGACGCGGACGAGCACCTCGGCGCTGAGCGGGGTGGGCCGGTCGGTCTCCACGACCTCCAGGACCTCCGGGCCGCCGACGGTCTGCTGGACGACTGCACGCATGGGACTGCTCCTTCTCGGAACTTCGCTGAGGGGGACTCTCGGTGACGTGATCAACGGTAGGCAGGCCCCGCGCGCGGCTGAATATCCCGCTGTCTCGGGAAGATGTCCCAACGTCTCGCCCGCCGGCCGTCCTGGACGCCCGGACCGTCGCGGACGCCGGGACCGTCGCGGACGCCCGTGCCGTCCCGCACGCCCCGACCGGAATGGACCCTCCCACGGCGGGAGGGTCCACGATGGGCCCGTGCGAGACCCAGACGACGTCCTGCGGGACGACCTCCTCACCATCGGGCGCTTCGCCCGCCTCTGCCGGCTGAGCGTCAAACAGCTCCGCCACTACGACGACACCGGCCTGCTGCCACCGGCCCGGGTCGACCCCGCCACCGGCTACCGCTACTACGCCCCCGGGCAGGCCCGCGACGCGCTCACCGTCGCCCTGCTGCGCGAACTCGACGTGCCGCTCCCGGTGATCGCCGCGACCCTGGCGTCCGCCGAACCGGAGCGGGCCCGGCTGCTGCGCGCCGAACGCGACCGGGTCGCCGAGCGGATCACCCGCGACCGCGCCCGCCTGGAGCTGCTGGAACGCCTCGCCGACGGCGGCGGACTGCCCGGGTACGAGATCACCCTCGGACAGGAGCCGCGGCGCCGGCTGGCCGTCGTCCGGGCGGTGGCCGGGCCCGGCGAGCTGGCGGAACGGATCGGCGGGAGCGTCGGCCGGCTGCTGGCGGCGCTGGACGGCACGCCGTGGCGGCCCCCGCTGTGGGGGCTGTTCCCGCTGGACCTCGGGGACGGCATGCGGATCGCGGTCGGCGCGCAGACCGCGGAGGAGCCGGGTGCGCTGCCGGACGGGCTGGAGTGGGAGGTGCTGCCCGGCGGGCCGGCGGTCGAGACGGTGCACCACGGCCCGTACACCCAACTGCCGCTCGCCTACCACGCGTTGCTGGCCGCCGTGCACGAGCGCGGGCTGCGGCCGCTGGCGCCGGTGCGGGAGGCGTACCTGGTCGGGCCGGGGGAGGCCCCGGCGGAGGAGTGGACGACCCGGCTGGTGGTCCGGGTCGAGGAGCGGACGGAGGGGACGGCGTGACGGGGCCGCGCGCGGGCGAGCACTGCGAGACGACGACGCTGGACGTGCTGCTGCGCCACCAGGGCGTCGAGCTGTCCGAGCCGATGCTGTTCGGGCTCGGGGCCGGGCTGTCGTTCGTCTACTGGGACGGCAAGGGCCTGGACTTCCCGTTCCTCGGCGGGCGGGTCAAGCCCTTCGAGCTGACCCGCGCCCTGGCCGCCCGGCTCGGACTGGAGCTGGAGGTCCGGGAGACCGGATCGGCCCGCCGGGCCTGGCAGAACGTGGCCGTCGAGCTGGACGCCGGGCGCCCGGTCGGGCTCCAGCTGGACAGCTACCACCTGGAGTACTTCACCTCCCGGGTGCACTTCGGCGGGCACATGGTCGCGATGGAGGGCTACGACGCCGACCGCGCGCACCTGGTGGACACCGCGCAGCAGGGCGGCTCGGTCACCACCAGCCTGGCCTCGCTCGCGGCGGCGCGCGCCGAACGCGGCCCGATGACCGCCCGCCACCGCTCCTTCACGCTCGCCCTGCGCGGCGAACTCCCGGACCTGCGGGGCCTGCTGGCCCCGGCGATGGCCGACTGCGCGAGGGCGTTCCTGCATCCGCCGATCGCCAACCTCGGGCACCGCGGCATCGCGAAGGCCGCCGCCGCCGTGCCGGGCTGGCTGGCCCGGGCCGAGCAGCCCGCGCGCCAACTGCCGCAGGCCGCACTGATGATGGAGCGGGCCGGCACCGGCGGCGCGCTGTTCCGCAACCTCTACCGGGACTTCCTCGGCGAGTGCGTCGAACTGCTCGGGGGCAGCCGGGTGCGGACCGCCCACGAGCGGTACATCGTGGCCGCGGCGGGCTGGACCGAGGTGGCCGCGCTGGTCGCCGCGGCCGGGGAGTCCGGGGACGCCGCGCCGCTGGAGCGGGCCGGGCGACTTCTGGAGGACCTGGCGCGGATCGAACGCGAGGCGATGGGGGAGCTGGCCGCGCTGCGTTAGGACGTGTCCGACATGCCCCGGGGCCTCAGCGGCCGGTGGCCAGCTCGCCGATCCGGACGAGGGGGCGTCCGGAGCGTCGGCAGTGCCACCAGGCCTGCGCCCCGGCCGCGGCGGCCACCAGCGGGTGGGGGTGGCCGGGGCAGGCGGGCCACTGGACGAACTCATGGCCGGCCAGGTGGTCCTGCACCCGTTCGGCGACGTACGCGGTGAGCGGGCCGGGCGGGAGGTAGGGGTCCGTGTCCTGGGCGAACAGCATGCCCCGGTCGGCCCCCAGGCCGAGCAGGAAGCCGCTGTGGTGGTCCTCGGAGAGCTCCCAGCGGACGCCGGCCGGGAGCCGGTCGCCGGCGGGCAGGTGCCGCAGGTCCCGGCCGATCCGGGCGCAGGCGTCGTGGAACTCGGCCGGCACGTCCGGCGGGGGCGTGCCGTCCAGGGGCCAGGCGGCGATGGTCCGCATGCCGTCAGGCTAGCCGGGAGAGAGCCGGAAGGGGACGGGAACTGGGACGGGAACGGGGGCGGGAACGGGACCGGCCCCGGGGTGTGGACCCCGGGGCCGGTCGGGTGCTGCCGATGGGCGGTTCGGTCAGAAGACCGGCTGGCCGGCCCGGACCAGGCGCCAGGACTCGCTGTAGAAGTCCGCCGGGTCGATGACGCCCTTCTCCTTCACCCAGGCGATCATCGCGTTGCGGATCTCGTCCGAGTTGGCCCACAGCTTCTGCGCGGCCGCGACGTGCGGGAAGTTGCCGCCGCCGTTGGCGCGGTAGTTGTTGACCGCGAGGACGAACTGGGCGTTCGGGTCGATCGGCTTGCCCTCGAAGGAGAGGTTGACGATCCGCGAGCCGACCGGCTGGGCGATGTCGATGTCGTACGACACGCCGTACACCGCGTCGTAGTTGTAGTCCGGGGTGTTCTGCGCGTTGGTCAGGGTGGCCTTGTCGACCACCGCGCCCGGGGCGAGCTGGGCGTAGTACTTCGCCGAGAACTCCAGGTAGTCCTTGAGCTGCGCACCCGTCAGGATTCGGGCCTCCAGGGTGTTCTCGTAGATGTACAGGCCGGCCGCGTCGCGCAGCTTGACCTGGCCGGACGGGATCACCGCGGTGCGGTTGAACGGCGCGGCCTGGGCGAGCACCGGCAGCTTGGCGTACTGGCCGCCGGCCAGCGCGGCGCGCACCACGTCGGCCTGGACCCGGCCGATGAGGTCGATGATCGGGGTGTCCTTGAACGGGGCGTCGGCGATGGACAGCTCGATCTTGGAGGTGCCGATGACCTGGTTGACGTAGGCGACGACCTTCTTGTGCTGCTCGGTCATCAGGCCGACGATCTCCGGGTCCTCCGGGACGGTGTTGGAGTTCAGCACCCGGGAGGAGAGCGAGACGACCTTCCACGCGCCCTTGTCGAACTCGACCTCGAAGTCGAAGCAGGTCAGCCGCTGGCCCCAGGCCAGCGGCTCGGAGAGCACGACCGTCCTGCCGGTCTGCTTGTTGACGACCAGGCGCTGCGCGATCTCCTTGTGCGCGTGGCCCACCAGGACGGCGTCGATGCCCGGCACCTGCTCGGCCAGCGCCACCGAGGCGTTCTCCGCCCAGGGCAGCTGGTCGCCGTAGGAGGTGGCCTCGTCCATGCCGGAGTGGCAGGCGACCACGACGACGTCCGCGCCGGCGGCCCGGACCTTGGGCACCCAGGTCTTCGCGGTCTCGACGATGCCCGGGAAGGTCATCTTGCCGGCGACGTTGGCCTTGTCCCAGATCGCGATGCCCGGGTTGGTCAGGCCGACGATGCCGACCTTCAGGGCCGGGCCGTTGTCCAGCTTCAGCTTGCGGATCACGTACGGCGGGAAGGCCGGCTTGTCGTTGCGGGCGTTCAGCGCGTTGGCGCCCAGCAGCGGGAAGTCCAGCTGCTCCTCGTAGGCGCGCAGGGTGTCGATGCCGTAGTTGAACTCGTGGTTGCCGAGCGCGGCGGCGGTGTACTCCATGGTGTTCATGGCGAGCGCCATCGGGTGCTCGGGCGCGGTGTCGGCCTCGGTGGCGATCGGCTCGATCCGGGCGTAGTAGTACGTCAGCTGGGTGCCCTGGATGGTGTCACCGGCGTCGATGAGCAGGCAGCGGTCCCAGCCCTTCTCCTCCCGCACCTGCTTGGCGAGCGTGGAGATCTTGGCGAGGCCGACCTCGTTGTGGGCCTTGTCGGCGTAGACCGCGTCGGTGAAGTAGTCCCAGTTGAGCACCCGGCCGTGCAGGTCGGTGGTGCCCATCACGGTGAAGGCCTGACGCTTGGTCCGGCCCTTGGCGCGGGCCTCCTCCGGTCCGGCCGCCGCGGCGGGGGTGGCGGCGGCGAGGGCGGCGCTGCTCGCGAGGGCGGCGCCGGCGGCGGTGGCGGCGGACCGGGTGACGAAGTCACGGCGGTTCAAGGACATTGGAGGACTCTCCCGGGTGGGGACTGCGAACGGACCGTCAACAGTGACGCGCGTAGAAGTACGCGCGTAGAAGTGTGCCGTCCGGCCGGGCCGATGGATAGCCCCCGGACCTTTCCAACAGGTGAGATCTTGGCGACTCGTTCATGACGCGGGCGGGCAGGTGCCGTATGCCGCACCTGCCCGCCCGACGTGCCCCGGAAGGACCGATCTAGATGTAGCCCTCGCGGACCGCGTGGGCGACCGCGTGCGCCCGGTTGCGCAGCTGCAGGCGGGTGGTCAGACCGTGCAGCACGTTCTTGACGGTCCGTTCCGAGTACGACAGCCGGGCCGCGATCTCCCCGGTGTCCCACCCCTCCGCGACCAGCCGCAGCACGTCCGACTCACGCTCCGACAGACCCGCCGGAGCCTGCCCCGGCATGCCCTGCACGGACCGCTGCAGCCGGCCCACCTGGGCGATCAGCCGGCCCTGCAGATCCGCCGGCAGGTCGCCGTCGCCCCGGGCGGCGGCCAGCACCGCCCGGCCCAGCCGCTCCGGCGTCGCCTCCCGGCGCCACAGGATCGCCGCCACCCCGCACTCGACGGCCTCCATCAACTCGGTCTCGCGCAGCCGCTCGACCACCAGCACCACCCGCTGGCCGGCCCCGCGCACCAGTCGCCGCAGGGCCGCCGTGGCGGCCGCGTCGGCGGACTCGGCGACCAGCACGGTGACGGTGCCCGGCGCGGCGGTCCCCGTCGGGTCCACCACCGCGACGCCGGGGAAGCGGCGCAGCTGCGCCTCCGCCCCCGCCCGGGAGAGCGGATCGGCGGCCTGGACGGCGACCGGCACCGTCGAGGTGCGGGCCGCCGCGCCGGCGACCGGCCGGGCCGCCCCCGCCGGAGCGCGGACCGGCCCGGCGGCGGACGTCTGGGAATGGGTGGCCGCCACCGCGGCCGTACCCGACGGGTGCCCGGCCACGGCGACCCCGCGGGACGCCACCGGGCGCTGTGGCGGCACCGTACGCGTGGCGGACGCCGAAGCCCGCACCGCCGGACCACGGCGGTCGTACTCGGTGTGCAGAACAGTCAAATCTGGCCCCCTCCTGGAGAAGCCGGCCCGGCCACCCGGTAGACCCCGAACCTCGGGACGTTGCGCCCCACCCGGGACGGCCGGCCGTTTCGACGGCGATCCGGGAGCGCTGCCCGTGCCCCGGAAACTGCCACCATGCTTCCCGCCGGGGCAGCCTCCCGGCCATCGTGGTCCACCACGAGATCGGACCCGCCGGGCAGTCCCCGCCGATCGGCGGGGGCAACGGTTCGGGCTCCGACGGTGGTCAGAGGGACGGCAGCGGTGCCCGCACGGCAAGTGGAGGGTGTCCCTCCGGGCGGTTGTGCGGCTCGGCGGCCGGTCGGGCGGATCCGCCGCCTCACGGTGAGAACCGGACTCGCCGGTAACGCGTGGTTAGCACGTCAAGCCGTTTTCCCGGTACAACGGCGGATGCTGCCCGTCCGGTCACCGGCGGAAGGCCGGGAAGGGCAGAAGGCGAGAAAGGAGCAACCGGGGATGAGTGTCACCACGTCGACCCACCTCGCGGAACGCGAACCACAGCTCAGGCTGATCGCGGACCGGGCCGAGGCCGCCCGCCGCGGCACCGGCCACCTGCTGCTGATCACCGGCGCCACCGGCACCGGCCGCACCGCGCTGCTCGCCGAGGCCGCCCGCCGCGCCGCCGTCGACGGCACCGCCGTGCTGCGCGCCCGCTGCTCGGTCGAGGAGACCACCACTCCCTACGCGGCCGCCCGCCAGCTCTTCGACACCGGCCCCACACCCACCGGCCCCTACGACCGCACCGCCCGGAGCACGCAGCGGTCCGTGCCGGTGTCCGCGTCCGCATCCACGTTCACGGCCGCGGGCGCCGACGCCGACAGCGACGCCGACACCGCCGAAGCCACCCTCTGGTCGCTGCTCCGCCTGCACGGCAGCCACCACCCGCTGGTGCTCGCCGTCGACGACATCCACCTCGCCGACGAGCCCTCCCGCCGCTGGCTGCGCCAGGTCGCCCGCCGCATCGACCGGCTGCCCGCCCTGCTGATCGTCACCGAACACCGGCAGGCCACCCTCGACACCCCGTCCGACCGCTTCGCCCGCGACCTCACCCCCGACCTCGCCACCACCCTGCGGCTCGCCCCGCTCGGCACCCCCGCCGCCGTCCGGATCGCCCGGCAGCGCCTCGGACCCGGCACGCCCCCCGGGCTCGCCGCCGACTGCGCCCGCGCCAGCGGCGGCAACCCGCTGCTGCTCACCGCGCTGCTGGCCGACCTCGCGGCGGGCCGGGCGGATTCGGGGGACGGGGCGGACGAGGCGGACACGGCCGACGGGGAGGGCACTGTCGCCCTGCCCGCCGCCCTGCCCGAACGCTGCGGCGCCCTGCCCGGCGGCGCCTTCGCCGAAGCCGTCGACACCTGGCTGCACGGCGCCGGCCCACAGGCCGTCACCGCCGCCCGCGTCCTCGCCCGGATGCGCGAACATCCCGCCGCCGACACCACCCCCGCCCCCGGAACCCCGCACCTCGACCCCGTCCCGCTGGTCGCCGAACTCACCGCCGCCGACCCCGGCCGGCTCGCCGGCTGGCTCGCCCACCTCACCCTCCACCGCCACCTCGAAACCCCCGGCCCCGGCCACTGGCCCCGCTTCGCCCACCCGCTGCTCGCCGACGCCGTCCTCACCGGGCACGCCCCCGGCCACCGCGCCGAAGTCCACCTCGCCGCCGCCGAACACCTCCACCGCACCGGCGCCCCCGACGAAACCGTCGCCGGCCACCTGCTGCTCACCCCCGCCCCCACCCCCCGCTGGGCCGCCGACACCCTGCGCCGCGCCGCCCGCAAGGCCGCCGAGGCCGACCACCCCGCCGGCGCCGCCGCCCTGCTGCGCCGCGTCCTCGCCGAACCCCTCAGCGACCGTCAGCGCGGCCTGCTGCTCACCGAACTCGGCAGCCTCGAAGTCACCCTCGGCCCCGACGAACGCACCGTCGGCCTGCGCCACCTCGCCGAGGCCGTCCACCTCCAGCAGACCGACGAAGGCGTCTTCCGCGCCGCCAACACCCTCGGCGCCGTCCTCGCCACCCGCGGCGACACCGCCGCCGCCCTCGAACTCATGGACGAGCTCGCCCACCGCTTCGTCGACCAGGAGGACGTCCTCCACGCCGTCCAGGCGGCCACCGCCCAGATCGCCGCCCACGACGGCCGCAGCTGGCTCCAGGTCGTCGAAGGCGTCCAGCGCCTCGCCACCCGCACCCCCCAACGCCTCGCCCCACCCGCCTTCGCCCTGCTCACCGAGTTCGACGCCACCAGCGGCCTGCTCTCCGCCACCGAGGTCGCCGCCCGCATCCAGGAACTCGACGCGGCCCCCGTCGACCCGCTCTGCCGCTCCTACCTGCTGGTCTCCCTCGCCACCCTCTCCCAGTGGGCCGACCTCCTCGACCAGGCCGACGAGATCGTCGCCCGCGGCTTCGCCTGCTACCGGGGCGGCCCCCTCGACCCCGGCTACCAGTGCCTGCTCAGCGTCCGCGCCGAGACCAGGATCATGCGCGGCGAGTACCAGGCCCTGCTCGACGACTACGCCCTCACCGCCAGCGGCTCCGGCCCCGCGGCCTCCGTCACGGCACCCGTCCCCGCACTCCGCCAGGCCACCCCCTGGGGACCGTCCGGACTGCCCCGGCCGCGCCCCTGGGACGCCCCCGGCCTCCCCGACGCCGCCCCAGGCCCCTCCTGGTGGACCCCCGCACCCCACCCCGCCACCGACGACGCCGCCCCCGGCCGCTACGCCGAACTCCTCGGCCAGCAGAACGCCCACCTCGTCGCCCAGAGCGTCATCGCCCTCGTCGAGACCGGCCGCCTCTGGCAGGCCCACGGCCTCGCCCGCGCCGTCGCCGCCGACCGCGCCCAGGACTCCTGGGAATGGAACGAGTACCTCTACGCCCGCGGCCTGCTCCGGCTCGCCTCCGGCGAACCCGCCGAAGCCCTCGCCGACCTGCTCGAATGCGGCCGCCGCCAAGGCGAACGCCAGGTCCACAGCCCCATCGTCACCCCCTGGCGCTCCGTCGCCGCCGAATGCCACCTCCAACTCGGCGAACCCGGACCCGCCGTCGCCCTCGCCGAGGAGGAACTGCGGCTCGCCCGCGTCTGGGGCACCCCCCGCGCCGTCGGCCGCGCCCTGCGCTCCCTCGCCGCCGCCACCGGCGGACGCCACGGCCTCGACCTCGCCACCGAAGCCGTCCACCTGCTGCGCGAGGCCGAGATCGACACCGAACTCATCCCCGCCCTCATCACCCACGGCCGCCTGCTCGGCGACGGCGGTCGCCGCGGCGCCGCCCGCCGCGCCCTGCGCGAGGCCGCCGGCCGCGCCGAACGCCTCGGCGCCGTCCGCCACCGCGCCGCCGCCCTGGAGTCGCTGCGCGCCTCCGGCGCCCGCATCGGCCGCGCCGACCACGCCGGCGCGGAGGCGCTCACCGACAGCGAGCTGCGCATCTGCCGTCTCGCCGCCGCCGGGCACTCCAACGCCGAGATCGCCGCCATGCTCCACCTGGCGGTCCGCACGGTCGAGACCCACCTCACCAACAGCTTCCGCAAACTGGGGGTGCGGCGCCGCCTGGAACTGTCCGGAGCCCTGGAGGCCTGACGGGGGAGCGCGGGCCGCGTCGCGGGGCGGTGCCGGTGGGGACCGGCCCCGGAGCAGGGGCGGGACGGTGCCGTGGGGCTGACGGGCCCGGAACTCTCGACAGGCGGTGCAGGTGTCGGCGGGTGTGCTGCGGCCGGCCCCGGGGGGTGCGTTTCCGGGACCGGCCGTGGGGTTCTGGTCAGGACGCCGGGACCAGGGCGGCCATCTCGTCCACCGCGCGGGCCAGTTCGGCCGCCGGGTCCGCCCCGTCCGGCACCCAAGGCTGCCAGGTGAGCGCCCGCAGGTAGCCGTCCACCGCCAGCGGCAGCCGCCGGCGGACGATCGGTTCCGTGGTCGGCCCCGGCCCGGCCGTGCGCAGCCGCACCAGCAGGCCCGGCACGTTCGCCGCCGGCGGCAGCGGCGCCGAGCCGACGAACGCCGCCAGCTCCTCCAACTGCGGCCAGATCCGCGGCGCGGGCGGGGCCGCCGCCAGAGCCGTCGACGGAGCCTCCGGCGCCGCCGCGGCCGGGGCCCTCAGTGGCACGGCGCGACCGGGCAGGGGGCCCCGGGCACGAGCCGCGACGGAGGGCCCCGCCGCCTCCGACGACAGCGCGGGACCGAGGCCGCGCCGGTCGGGCTCGGACGGCGACGGGGAGGTGCCGGGCCTCGGGCCCGGCCCGGAGCCTTTCCCGGACCCGCCGTCCGAGCCGGTCCGCGAGCCCGTGCCCGTGTCCGAGCCACCCCCGGAGTCCTTCCCGTCGTCCCCGTCGTCCCCGCCCCCGCGCCGCGTGGACCGGTCGTCACCGGGATCCTTCGGCCACAGGAGCACCGTCGCGACGTACGACCCCGCCGCGATCAGCAGCCACATCGCCGGCGGAGCCTGCAGGAAGTACGCGGCCGTCCCCGTGGCCACACCCGCCCCTCCGGCCACGGAGAAGCGGGTGGAGTTCAGGTACGCCCGGACCCGGCCGCCGGAACCGCCGGGACCGGCGGGCCCACCAGGCCCGCCGGTCCCACCGTTCCCGCCGCCACCGTTACTGGTAACCACGGATCTCCTCGAACGCCCCGTCCAGCGAGCCCGTCCCGTCGAACAGCTTGCCGCCGGTCAGGTCCGCGATGCCCTGCAACTGGCCCTTCGCCGCCTCGCCGAACAGGATCGGGAACACCGGCACCGACTTCTGAGCCGGCGACAGCCCGCCGAAGAAGGCCCGGAAGTCCTGCTCCGTCGCCCCCTGGTTGCTCTCCCCGTCCGTCATCAGCACGATCGAGGTGAAGCGGTCGTCCTTGGCGGCCGACTGCTGCCGCTCGATCACCCGGTACGCCTCCTCCAACGAGGAGTACACCGCCGTCCCGCCCTCGGCCGACAGCGCCTGGACGTCCCCGTCGATCGCCTTCAACTCCTTGTCGGAGTCCGAACCGGGCGGCACCGAGTGGGTCTTCGTCGACTTCACCTTCTCCGCGAACGAGATCAGCGTGACCTCCTCGCGCTCCCGGAAGCTCCGCACCCCCCGGGTGTCGTCCGTGCCCGTCAGCCGGCCCATCGCCGACTTCAGCGACGCCAGCCGGGCCCCGTTCATCGACCCCGAGGTGTCCAGCACGTACACCGTCCGCGACGGCCGGCGCAGCTCGTTCTGGTACGAGGACAGCAGCCCGTCCGCCACCGCCCGGGTGCCCGGGAACGGCAGCTCGTGCAGCCGCTCCGTCGACAGGCCGGCCGCCGGGGCCGCCCCGGGCGTGACCGGCCGACGCAGCGTCAGCTCCGAGATCCGCTTCTGCACGTCCGGCTTCAGCAGGTAGGCGGTGAGCCGCTGGAACGACTCCCGCTCCCGCTGCTGCGACGAACTCAGCAGGGTCAGCGGATAGTTCGCCGAGATCACACCGTCGGTCGGGCGCACCACGGTGAGCTGCTGCTCGGCGGGCAGCGTCTTGTTCAGCGACAGCAGCACCGACTCGTAGTTCACCAGCGCCCCGACCGACCCCTGCTCCGCCCGGCTGTACGCCTGGGCCAGCCAGCCGGACGAACCCGAGGTCAGCTTCTGCCCGGTGAAGAACTGCTTGAGCTGCGGCGCCGCCTTCTGCACGTCCGCGTCGGTCAGCGCCGAGGTCGCCCCCGAGAACGCCGAGGCCACCGCCACCAGCGCGGAGAAGCCCGAGTTGGACCGCGACGGGTCCGCCATCCCGTACGCCAGCTTCCCGGAAGCCGCGGCCTCCGCCAGATTGCCCCAGGTCACCTTCGAACCGTCGCCCCACGCCAGGTCCTTGAGCACCGAGGAACGGATGCCGAAGGCGACCGGGGAGGCCATGACCGGCGTCTCGGAGAGCAGCTTCGACCTGCTGCCCTCGTCCAGGTGCAGATACTGGTTCGACGGGAACCAGATCGCGTCGTACTTGCCCTCCGCCCTGCCCGAGGACACCGCGTCCGCGCCGTCCAGCGAGCCCGTCCAGGCGAACTGCACGCTCACCCCGGTGGCCTTCTGGGCCTCCTCCAGCACCGGCGCCATGTCCTGGAGCTCACTGCCCGCGAGCACGCGCAGCACCCCCGGCTGCGCGCTCGGCGCCGGCGGCTCGCTGGTCCCCGGCGGGGCGGGCGTGGGCGCGGGCGCGGGCGAGGACGTGCACGCCGTCACCGTCGCCACCAGGAGGGCCAGCCCGACGGCCAGGCCCCGAACACCGCTCTTGCGCATCGTCCTTGCTCCCGTCCCCATGTCCCCCGTCATCACTTCTTCACGGCCTGGACCAGGCTCTTCATGATCTCCGGCCTCGGCACCGAGGCCAGGCCGATGCCCGCCGCACCCAGATCGGGCGCGAAGGTGAACCCCGGCGTGCCCGGCGTGCCGTTGAGACCGCGCACCTCCGCCGCGAACTCCTCCGTGCCGGCCACGCTGCCCGTGGGCCGGAAGCCGTACTTGACCTCCAGCTCCCGCAGCTTCGGCTCCTCGGTCAGGACCTTCCCGAGCTTCAGCCCGTCCGGGGTGAACCCGACGAGCGTGTGGTCGGAGGTGATGGTGACGTCGGGGTAGAGCATCACCATGTCCTTCGGCATGCTCCCCGTCCCGTCCAGGGCCAGGCGGAGCACCTGGGACTCGTAGGCGAGCACCAGCGGGTGGCCGTTGTTGGAGACGAAGTCGTTGAACGGCTCCTCCGTGGAGTTCTTCATGCTCCCCTGCTTGTTGATCGCGTCCCTCAGGGCCGGTGCGATGGCGTCCACGGTGGCCTGGTCCTTCACCACCTGCTTGTTGTTCAGCAGGTAGGCGACCATCGCGATGTAGAGCGTGCCGGACGAAGAGGTCTCGGGATTCGTGGTGGTCAGGAAGATGTCCCCGCTGAGGGAGCTCGGCCGGTTGGTCGCGTTGAGCTGGTCCCACCTCCGGCCGGCACCGACCGCCTTGAGGAACTCACCCATCGAGAACGTCCAGAGCTTGGAGCCCGGATCCTGCTTCGCCAGGTTGTTCTCCTTGAGGACGTTGGCGACGTCCGTGTGCGTGACGATCACCAGCGGCGAGTAGAACGGCCGGGCCAGGGTTCCGGTCACCTGGTTCTGGTGCGCGACCTCGTCGGCCGGCAGCTGGCTGGCCGGGAAGACGAAGTCCGCCGACTCCTTCTTGACGTCGTTCATCTGCCAGGAGCCCGCGCTGGCCACGCTGACGTCCAGCCCCTTCGCGGCCAGCGCGGCCTTGACCCCGGAGTCCTGGAAGAACGCGTTCTTCTCCGACCCGACGACACCGGTGATCTTCGCGACGGGCGGCGTCGGCGGCGCCGGCGGATCGTCAGGGGAATCGATCCATTTGAGGACCGTGAACACCAGACCGCCGACCACCAGCAGTGCCACCGCGGCCCCGAACCACGCACCACGCCTCATGCCGGACGCTTCCCCCTCGCTGGAACCACTTCCGGACCCCGGCACCGCACCGGGATGACGAGCGTCCCGCCGTGCCACGTGCGGCGGCGGAAGCGGCGGTGAACCGGAGGTGAACACACCTTCACGGAATCGCATCAGGGGACGGGTGCGGGGCGACTCCGGGGAACCTCTCGCACGCCGGTCCGACGTTGTGTCAGATTGTTCAACTCTCCTTACGGCAACGGCCATCCCGTTGTCCGGACCCGCATCGTCGTTACGCGCCGGTAATGCCTACTCTCAGCACTATGCGCCGAGCAAAAATCGTCTGTACCCTCGGGCCCGCCACCGACACCTACGACCAGATCAAGTCCCTGGTCGACGCCGGGATGGACATCGCCCGACTGAATCTGAGCCACGGCTCCCACGCCGAGCACGAGGAGCGCTACCGCCGGGTCCGCAAGGCCGCGGACGAGACCGGCCGAAGCGTCGGCGTGCTGGCCGACCTTCAAGGCCCGAAGATCCGCCTCGGGACCTTCACCGAAGGCCCGGTACTTCTCGAACGCGGCGACGAGTTCACCATCTCCACCGACAACGGCGTCGACGGAGACCAGAACGGCTGCGGCACCACCTACCCCGGGCTCGCCGGGGACGTCACCGCCGGCGAGCTGATCCTCGTCGACGACGGGCGGGTCACCCTGGAGGTCGTCGAGGTGGCCGGACCGCGGGTCCGCTGCGTCGTCGTCGAGGGCGGCCTGGTCTCCGACCACAAGGGCCTCAACCTCCCCGGGGTCGCCGTCTCGGTGCCCGCGCTCAGCGAGAAGGACATCGCCGACCTGCGCTGGGCCCTGCGGGCCGGGGCCGACCTGGTCGCGCTCTCCTTCGTCCGCAGCGGGCGGGACGTCGAGGACGTCCACCGGGTGATGGACGAGGAGGGGCGCCGGGTCCCGGTCATCGCCAAGATCGAGAAGCCGCAGGCGGTGCAGAACCTCGACTCCATCGTCGACCGCTTCGACGGCATCATGGTGGCCCGCGGGGACCTGGGCGTCGAGATGCCGCTGGAGGAGGTGCCGATGGTCCAGAAGCGGGCCGTCACGCTCGCCCGGCGGAACGCCAAGCCGGTCATCGTGGCGACCCAGATGCTCGACTCGATGATCAACTCCTCCCGGCCCACCCGCGCCGAGGCCTCCGACGTCGCCAACGCCGTCCTCGACGGCACCGACGCGGTGATGCTCTCCGGCGAGACCTCGGTCGGGAAGTACCCGTCCGAGACGGTCCGCACGATGGGGCGGATCATCGAGGCCGCCGAGCAGGACATCCTCGCCGACGGGCTGTCCCCGCTCACCCCGAGCAACAAGCCCCGCACCCAGGGCGGCGCCGTCGCCCGGGCGGCCGCGGAGATCGGCGACTTCCTGCACGCCAAGTACCTGGTGGCCTTCACCCAGTCCGGCGACACCGCCCGCCGGCTGGCCCGCTACCGCTCGCCGATCCCCGTCCTCGCCTTCACCTACGAACCGGCCGTCCGCAGCCAACTCGCCCTCACCTGGGGCGTGGAGACCTTCCTCGGCCCCTTCGCTCCCACCACCGACGAGATGGTCGAGCAGGTCGACGCCGCCCTGCTCTCCCTCGGCCGATGCCGCAAGGGCGACATCGTCGTCATCACCGCCGGCTCCCCGCCCGGCCTCGCCGGCTCCACCAACCTCGTCCGCGTCCACCACGTCGGCACCCTGGACGACTGACCCATAGCAGCACGTTCGCGCGAGGGCGGCATCCCCCATGTCGGGGAATGCCGCCCTCGTCGCGGTCCCGAAGGCGGAGCGGACCACTGGCGGCTTCATACCATCCGTGTTATGACATGGGGAGAAGTAGAGCTCGAACCCGAGGTCCGGGACTGGATCCTCGGCCTGGGGCAGGAGGCGCAGGAGACCGTGGCCTTCTACGTGGACCTGCTCGCGGACCGGGGTCCGCTACTTGGTGAGCCCCACAGCAGACAGCTGGACGGCAAGCTCCGCGAGCTCCGGTTCCACCTGGTCGAGCTCGACATGCGGATCACATACTGGATCGCATCGGGCAGGAGGATCATCCTGCTCACCGTGTTCCGCAAGACCCGGATGCGGGAGAGTGTCGAGGTCGACCGGGCCGGGCGGGCACTGCGACGCTGTGCGGCGGAGCGGCACACCGTCGACGAGGAGGAGTGAGCGTGATGAGTGAGCGAACGTCCTGGCGGGCCATGCGGGAGGAGATCCTGAACCGCCCGGGCGCGGGTGGCGCCTATGAGGCGGCTCGCATCCGGTTCGAGCTCGGCGAGACCGTCCGGCTTCGTCGGGAAGCGCTCGGCATGACCCAGACTCAGCTCGCGGCGGCTTGCGGTATGCAGCAGCCCGCGATCGCCCGTTTCGAGGCCGGCGGCACGATGCCCACCATCGTCGTTCTCGAACGTCTCGCCTCGGCCCTCGGCATGCGCCTCACCGTGGAGTTGGAGCCCCTGGACCGGGCGAGCTGAGAAGTCAGTACTTGGGGCCGATGTGGGCGTCCATCAATGCCACGGACTCCTTACGGGCGACCGAGATGTTGACCTGGCCGGTCGGCCGGGGGACCGAGGCCTTCCACTGCACGCCGACGGCGTCGAGGGTGTCGGTGAAGAGGCGGATGATGTCGGTCGAGGTGTTGGTGAAGAAGTAGCGCGGGTACTCGTAGCGCTTCTGGACGCCGCCGACGGTGCGGGTCGTCCAGTTGGTGATCCGGCAGCCGTCGGAGTGGATCAGGCCGCGCAGGAACTCCCAGGGGTGGGCGTCGACGATCTCCTGCTGCCAGGGCTCCAGGGCTATGGTGCGCTCGTGCTTCTTGCCGGCGCCGTGCTGGGGGAAGTGACAGTACAGGTGCTGCGAGTAGAGCTTGACCACGTAGCAGCCCGTCCGCCGAATGCGACACGGACTGTTGCGTGGCATCACCTGGCGCATGGCCTGATCGACGGCGTCGATGATGCCGGGCCACTTGGCATCGCAGGTGATGAAGAGGCTGGGGCTGCGGTGCTGTTCGGGCCAGGTGATGTGGCCGTCGCCGAGGTAGAGGCCGAGGAGGTAGGCGTAGGCCGGGCGGTCGAGTGTGTCGCCGAAGCAGTGCGGACAGGTGGATCGTTTCCGGCCAGGAAGCCGGTCGCGCTTGGCGAGGTCCTGGTGCTTCCACCAGGAGACGGTGCCAGGCGGAACATCGAACCGGCGAGCAACCTCGGTGTTTGCAGCGCCTGCACGGAGGAGACGGACAGCCTGTTCGCGCACGGAATTCGTGGTCATGTGCGCCAGTTTTGGCGGAGTCGTGGGCTGTGGCAGGGGTTCTACTGAAAGCCGCTCGATGTGATGAACTTCCCACTGCCTGGGAATATGAGGAAAATCCTGTGCCGAGTGTGGGATTCGAACCCACACGCCCTTTCAGGCAATCGCTTTTGAGGCGATCGTGTCTGCCCTTCCACCAACTCGGCGAGTCGCGCCCGTGAAGGATACCCTGCGCGCATCGTCCGGCGCAGCTAGGTACCCTCGTGCATGCAGTACCCCCGCCGGAACGAGGAGCCCCGTGAGCACCGCCGACGAGCAGGCCGAGCCGCTTGAGACCGATTCGCCCCAGATCACCCGGATTGTGATCGCCGAGGACGAGGCGCTGATCCGTCTCGATCTGAAGGAGATGCTGGAGGAGGAGGGGTACACCGTCGTCGGGGAGGCCGGGGACGGAGCCACGGCGGTCCGGTTGGTGGAGGAACTGAAGCCGGATCTGGCGATCCTGGACGTGAAGATGCCGGTGCTGGACGGGTTGTCCGCGGCCGAGCAGATCCATGAGCAGCACCTGGCGCCGGTGCTGATGCTGACCGCGTTCTCGCAGCGGGAGCTGGTGGACCGGGCGCGGGACGCGGGGGCGATGGCGTACATCGTCAAGCCGTTCTCCAAGAGCGACCTGGTGCCCGCGATCGAGATGGCGGTGTCCCGGTACACGGAGATGCGGACGCTGGAGGAGGAGATCGCGGATCTCACCCAGCGGCTGGAGACCCGGAAGCTGGTGGACCGCGCGAAGAGCGTGCTGCAGACCAAGTTCGGGCTGAACGAGCCGGCCGCGTTCCGGTGGATCCAGAAGACGTCGATGGACCGCCGGATGACGATGGCGGCGGTGGCCGAGGCGGTCATCGAGGAGGGCGCCGCGCAGGACCGCAAGAAGGCCGAGGAGGCCGCGGGCGGCGCGGAGTAGCGGAGGAACGGGAGGGGCCCGGCACACGCGTGCCGGGCCCTTTGCCGTGGAGCGGGGCGGGGTCAGTCCTCGCCGAGGTAGGCCTTGCGCACCGACTCGTCGTGCAGCAGGTCGGCGCCGGTGCCCTGGAGGACGATGGCGCCGGTCTCCATGACGTAGCCGCGGTCGGAGAGGGAGAGCGCGGCCTGGGCGTTCTGCTCGACCAGCAGGATGGTGGTGCCGTCGGCCTTGAGCTCGACGATGGTCGCCATGATCTTCTGCATCATCAGCGGCGAGAGGCCCATCGAGGGCTCGTCGAGCATCAGCAGCTTGGGTCGGGACATCAGGGCCCGCCCCATGGCGAGCATCTGCTGCTCGCCGCCGGAGAGCGTGCCGGCGGCCTGCTTGCGGCGTTCGCCGAGGATGGGGAAGAGGCCGTAGGCGCGGTCGACGTCCTTGGTGATGCCGTCGGTGTCGCTGCGCAGGAAGGCGCCGAGGAGGAGGTTCTCCTCGATGGTCATGCGCGGGAAGATGTGCCGGCCCTCGGGGGAGTGGGCGAGGCCGAGGGCGACGATCTTGTGGGCGGGGACGGCGGCGAGGTCCTGCCCGTCGAAGGTGATGCTGCCGGCGGTGGGCTTGAGCAGGCCGGAGAGGGTGCGCAGGGTGGTGGTCTTGCCGGCGCCGTTGGTGCCGATCAGGGTGGTGACCTCGCCCTGGTTGACGGTGAAGCTGATGCCCTTGACGGCCTCGATCTTGCCGTAGGCGACGCGGAGGTCCTGGACGTCGAGGAGTGCGGTCACTGGTCGGTCTCCGTAACGGGGGCGGTGCCTTCGAGCGGGGCGCCGAGGTAGGCGGTGATGACGCGTTCGTCGTTCTGGACGGTCTCGCGGTCGCCCTCGACGATCTTCTGGCCCTGGACGAGCACCGCGGTGCGGTCGCAGAGGTTGAAGATGAACCGCATGTCGTGCTCGATGACGAGGACCGAGACGCCCCGGTCGCGGATGGCGAAGACGAGCTCCTCGGCGGCGCGGGTCTCCTGCGGGTTCATGCCGGCGGTGGGCTCGTCGAGCAGCAGCAGGCCGGGGTCGGAGGCGAGGGCGCGGGCGATCTCCAGCTTGCGCTGCTCGCCGTAGGGGAGGTTGCGGGCGAGGTGGTCGGCCTTGCCGGCGAGGCCGGTGAACTCCAGGAGTTCCATGGCCTTCTCGCGGCTCTCGGCCTCGGAGCGGTGGAAGCCGCGGCCGCGCAGGACGGCGGAGAGCAGCCCCTGGCTCATCCGGCTGTGCCGGCCGACCTGGACGTTCTCCAGCACGGTCATGTTGGCGAAGAGCCGGATGTTCTGGAAGGTGCGGGCGATGCCGGCCTGGGTGACGAGGTGGGGCTTGGGCGGCAGGACGGTGCCCTGGTAGGTGACGGTGCCCTCGGTGGGGACGTAGAGGCCGGTGAGGCAGTTGAAGAAGGTGGTCTTGCCGGCGCCGTTGGGGCCGATCAGGCCGATGATCTCGCCGCGGCCGACGGTGAGCGAGACGTCGTTGACGGCGGTGAGGCCGCCGAAGCGCATGGTGACGCCGGAGACGTCGAGCAGCGGGCCGTCGGTGCCGGCCGAGGGGGCGGCGGGTGCGGGGGCGCTGGTGGTGGTCATCGGGGGTCACGCCCCTGCCTTGGTGAGGGCGACGCCGTCGCCGGTGGGTTGCGCGGGGATGGCGGCCTCGTGGAACTCCAGCTGCCGGCGCCGGTTGGGGATGAGGCCCTCGGGGCGGACGCGCATGAGAACGATGAGGGCGATGCCGAAGGCGAGCAGCTGGTAGTCGGCGAGGAACTCCAGCTTCTTCGGGATGAGGAAGAGGAGCGTGGCGCCGGCCAGCGGGCCGCTGATGGTGCCCATGCCGCCGAGGATGACGGCGGCGAGCAGGAAGGCGGAGTTGGGCGGGAGGGCTTCGGCGAAGGTGTACTGGTCGGGGGTGACGGTGTAGCTGACGTGGGCCTGGACGGTGCCGGCGAGGCCGGCGAGGCAGGCGCCGAGGGCGAAGGCGAGGAGCTTGAGGCGGAAGCCGTTGATGCCCATGGCCTCGGCGGCGGTCTCGTCCTCGCGGATGGCGACCCAGGCGCGGCCGATGCGGGAGTTGCCGACCCGGGCGAAGACCAGCACGACCAGGGCGGTGACGAGCAGCATCAGCAGGTAGTAGTTGGAGAACCGGCCGAGTTCGACGCCGAGGACCGTGGTGGGCTTGCCGAGGTCCCAGCCGAGGATCTGGAGGTCGGGGATCCGGGGGATGCCGTTGGAGCCGTTGGTGATCTTGGGGCCGGTGGTGCCGTTGAGGTTGAGCATGGTGATGCGGAAGATCTCGCCGAAGCCGAGGGTGACGATGGCGAGGTAGTCGCCGCGCAGCCGCAGGGTGGGGGCGCCGATGACGACGCCGAAGACCATGGAGACGGCGGCGCCGGTGAGCACGGCGGCCCAGAACGGGAACTGGACGTGGATCGGCGAGGCGGGGGAGCCGGAGACCAGGGCGGCGCTGTAGGCGCCGACGCCGAGGAAGGCGACGTAGCCGAGGTCGAGCAGGCCGGCGAGGCCGACGACGATGTTCAGGCCGAGGGCGACGGTGGCGAAGATCAGGATGTTGGTGGCGACCGAGGTGTACTGGTCGCTGGTCTGGGTGAAGGGGAAGCTGGCGGCGGCGGCGAAGGCGGCGCCGGTGGTGACGGTCTGGTACTTGACGGTCAGCGCGCGCAGCCGGGCGAGCAGGCCGGAGCGGCCGAGTGCGGCGACCACGGAGGCGGCGAGCAGCAGGTAGCCGGTGAAGAGTTCGCCGTACTCGGTGTCGATGCCGAAGGTGATGGCGAACAGGCCGGCGGCGAAGGCGACGACGATGAGGCCGACCTCGGCCCAGGAGGGCAGTTCGCGGGGGGCGGGCAGCGGGCGCTGGACGGTGCCGAGCCGCAGCCAGGTGTTGGCGAGGTGGCCGAGCTGGACGAGCAGCACGGCGCCGGCGGCGAGGGCGAGGCCGCCCGCGAGCGCGGTGAGGACGGGCGCGACCGGCTTGTCGTCGGGGATCGCGTGGGTGGCGAACCAGACGGTGGGGGCGATCGGGACGAGCAGGAAGAGCCGTCGGTCGAGGATGCGCGGCGGGACGGCGGTGCGGCGGTCGAGCGGCAGCCCGAGGGCGCCGGTGACGGCGAGCAGGGAGCCGGCGGCGAGGGCCCAGCCGCCGGGTTCGAGGTTGGCGAGGCCGCCGAGGTCGCTCGCGATGGACAGGGCGGAGAACCAGCCGACGGCGAGGGCGCCGGTGGCGGCGAAGAGGACGGCGTTGTGGCTGTGCCGGGGGGCGGCCCAGCGCAGGCCGGGCACGCCCTGGGTGGCGAGCAGCAGCAGGAGGGTGACCAGTCCGGCGGTGAGGGCGAGCCACTGGAGGCCGGCCGGGGAGCCGTAGTAGGTGAGGTCGCCGGGGTAGTCGGAGGTCCAGGTCCAGGGTGTCAGGGCGGAGCCGGTGACGGCGAGGGCGCCGGCGCCGGTGAGCAGGGCGGCGGTGCGGCCGGGGAGGGAGATGACCGGGGTGGTTTCGGTGCCGGTGGTGGTCATGGTGCTCACGCCCTGTCCGCGACGCGCTCGCCGAGCAGGCCCTGGGGCCGGACGAGCAGGACGACGATGAGGAGTACGAAGGCCCAGACGTCCTTCCAGGCGCCGCCTCCGAAGAGGTGCATGCCGGGCAGGTGCTGGATGTAGCCGGTGGCGAGGGCCTCGGCGAGGCCGAGGGTGATGCCGCCGAGCATGGCGCCGTAGATGTTGCCGATGCCGCCGAGGACGGCGGCGGTGAAGGCCTTGAGGCCGAGCAGGAAGCCCATCCGGAAGTCGACCTGGCCGCTGCGCAGGCCGTAGGCGACGGCGGCGACGGCGGCGAAGGCGGCGCCGATGGCGAAGGCCATGACGATGATCCGGTCGGTGTCGATGCCCATGAGCTTGGCGGTGTCGGGGTCCTGGCTGGTGGCCTGCATGGCGCGGCCGGAGCGGGTGCGGGTGACGAACCAGCCGAGGGCGATCATGCAGAGCGGGGCGGCGATGATCAGGAAGAGGTCGCTGCGCTGGATGGCGACGGAGCCGATCTCGAAGGGGTCGCCGGGGATCTTCGGGAAGACCCGGGCCTTCTTGGCGTCGGGGTAGAAGGCGAAGACCAGTTGCTGCAGCGCGATGGACAGGCCGATCGCGGTGATCAGCGGGGCGAGCCGTGGTGCCGTGCGCAGGGGCCGGTAGGCGAAGCGTTCGGCGGCGACGGCGGTGAGGGTGGAGACCAGGATGCCGGCGACCAGCATCAGCGGTAGGGCCAGCCACAGGGTGGTGCCGCCGGGGAGGGCGAGGTAGGCGGTCAGGGCGCCGAAGCCGCCGACCATGACGATCTCGCCGTGGGCGAAGTTGATGAGCTGGACGATGCCGTAGACCATCGTGTAGCCGATCGCGACGAGCCCGTAGAGGGCGCCGAGGATCAGGCCGTTGGCCAGCTGCTGCGGTAGGTCGTGCACCGCTGGGCCTCCGTTGTGCGTGTGGGGTGTCCGTGGGTGGTGGATGCGGGTGCGCGCGGGGGCACTCGTGATGCCCCCGCGCGGTCGACTCCGTTGTGCTGTGGCCGGCCTGACGGAGCGTCGGGTCGGGTCGGCGCCGTCGGGGTTCAGCCGCTGGGGGTTCAGCCGGCGAAGGTTCCGGACTTCTCCACGGCCCACTTGCCGTCCTTGACGGTGTAGACGGTGAGCTGCTTGTTGGTGGTGTCGCCGAACTCGTCGAAGGAGACCTTGCCGGTGACGCCTTCGAAGGAGACCTTCTGGACGGCCTTGACGACGGCGGCGCGGGCGTCGGCGGGAAGCTTGTCCTTGTTGGCGGCGGCGACGGCCTTGACGCCCTGGATGATGGCCCAGGCGCTGTCGTAGGAGTAGCCGCCGTAGGTCTCGTAGGCGTCCTTGAAGCCGGCGGCCTTGTAGTCGGCGATGAACTTGGCGGCGGTGGGCAGCTGTTCGACGGGCAGGCCGACGGCGGTGGCGAGGTCGCCCTGGCCCTTGGGGTTGAGCTTGATGAAGTCGCCGCTCTGGATGCCGTCGCCGCCCATCAGCGGGACGGTGACGCCGGCGTCCTTGAGCTGGAGGGAGAGCGGGCCGGCCGCGGGGTACTCGCCGCCGTAGTAGACGGCGTCGGCGCCGGAGGACTTGACCTTGGTGACGACGGCGGCGAAGTCGCGGTCGTCGGGGTTGACGTGCTCCTCGCCGACGACCTGGCCGCCGTTCTTGAGGAACTGGCCCTTGAAGGTGGCGGCGAGGCCGGCGCCGTAGGTCTTCTGGTCGTCGATGATGAAGACCTTGGTCTTCTTGGCGTCCTTGACCAGGTAGTCGGCGGCGAAGGGGCCCTGCACGGCGTCGGTGGTCGCGGTGCGGAAGTAGGTCTCGAACGGGCGGGCCTTGACGCCGCTGGCCCACTTCTCGCCCTGGCTGAGGGCGACGCCGGTGTTGGCGGGGGAGATCTGGACGAGCTTGGCGTCGTTGAAGATCTGCTGCATCGACTGCGCGACGCTGGAGTTGAGCGGGCCGACGACGCCGATGACGTCCTTGTCGCCGACCAGCTGGGTGGCGTTCTGCTGGCCGGGGCCGGGCTTGCCGGTGTCGTCGAGGGCCTTGAGCTCGAACTTGATGCCGGGGACCTCGTGCTTCTCGTTGGCCTGCCGGATCGCGAGGTCCACGGAGTTGCGGATGCCGAGGCCGAGGGCGGAGAGGTCGCCGGTGAGCGGGGCGTCGACGCCGATGAAGACGGTGGTCTCCTTGCCCTTCGCGTCGTCCCCGGACTTCTTGTCGTCGCGGGAGCCGCATGCGGTGAGGGTGAGGGCGCCGATCACGGCAATGCTCACGACAACTGCTGAACGATGACGCACGAGGGTCCCCTTCGGTTCAGGAGGGCGCCGCGCCTGAACGGCGGGAGCCTGGATGCGCGGTGGGCCTGGCCCATTCCGTGTGGCGCGGTGACTGGCCGTGACTCTAGATGTCGGTCGGCGGCTCGGGCAGTGGTGCGGCGAGGCTGTGATTCTCTTGTTATGAGCACACAGAGAAGTCGTCTCACCATGTGGTCGTTCCGGCCCGACCGATCCGTCGGCGCCAGGGGTTCTTTCCTCAACTCGCCCTATGTAAGGCGTAGAAGGGCAGGTTACTCCTGGCCTTGCCGATAATCGGACAGTGGTGTTCACGGTGCTGGTGGCGGGCATGCGCGTCCGAATATCGGACAGCGATGGATCCGGTGAGCCGCTTTCGTCAGTCCCGACCCCCGAAACTGTCAGTTGCTTGGATGTCCTACTTGTTACGCAGTGTTACATCACTGAAAAATGCCCGGACATGCCGCCGCCCCCTTGTCCAGACCAACGACTGCCCAGGGCTGTCGGAGGTCAAACAAGGGGGCGGGCAAGGGATTTGACGAAGTATCGGCTCAGAGGTCGCGCAGCATGCAGGTGAGGCGGCAGCTGGTGACCCGCTTGCCGGTGTCGTCGGTGATCGCGATCTCGTAGGTGGCGGCCGTGCGGCCCTTGAAGACCGCCGTCGCCACGCCGGTGACCAGGCCGGAGGTGGCCGAGCGGTGGTGGGTGGCGTTCAGGTCCACGCCCACCGCGTACCGGCCCGGGCCGGCGTGCAGCATCGCGCCGACCGAGCCCAGCGTCTCGGCCAGCGCGGCCGAGGCGCCGCCGTGCAGCAGGCCGTACGGCTGCTGGTTGCCGTCCACCGGCATGGTGCCGACCACCCGGTCGCCGGAGGCCTCGACGATCCGGATGCCCAGCTTCTCGCCGAGCCGCCCGCCGGAGAAGGTGGCCGGGTCCACGCCGAGCCGGGCGAAGTGCTCCAGCATCTCCGGCGAGACGTCGAGGAGGGGGGCCTGGACGCCGCCGTCGGGGGTCGCGCCGGGCGCCGCGCCGGAGGTGGCGGTGGCCGGGTCGGTGGCCGGGTCGGTCATGGGGGGCTCCTGCCGCTCGGGGGTCACGTCGTCGTGCTGCCTGTGATCGTACGACCGTCCTACTCGGCGGTAGAGACGGTGACGGGAGAAGCCGGGTGTGGCGGCCGGGGCACGAGTGCACCCGAGGGGCGCCCGCCCCGGGCGTGCCCCTTTTGTCGGCGGCGGGCCCTAGGATCGGTGGCCGGTAGTGGAATCGGCAGGAACGGACGTTGACGTGGCTACGCAGAGTACGGACAAGGGCGCGGCGGGTGGCGGCGGAGCCGGGTCGCGGCCCCGCCTGATGCTGCTCGACGGGCACTCCATGGCCTACCGGGCGTTCTACGCACTGCCCGTGGAGAACTTCAACACCTCCACCGGCCAGCCCACCAACGCGGTGTACGGCTTCGCCTCGATGCTCGCCAACACCGTCCGGGACGAGGCGCCCACCCACCTCGCGGTCGCCTTCGACCTCTCCCGCCAGACCTTCCGCTCGGTCGAGTTCCCCGACTACAAGGCCAACCGGGCCAAGACCCCGGACGAGTTCCGCAGCCAGGTCGGCCTGATCGGCGAGCTGCTCGACGCGATGCACGTGCCGCGGCTGACCGCCGAGGGCTTCGAGGCCGACGACATCATCGCGACCCTGGCCACCGCCGCCGAGGCGGCCGGCTTCGACGTCGACATCGTCACCGGCGACCGCGACTCCCTGCAGCTGGTCACCGAGCACATCACCGTGCTGTACCCGACCAAGGGCGTCTCCGAGCTCACCCGCTACACCCCGGAGAAGGTCGCCGAGAAGTACGGCGTCACCCCCCGCCAGTACCCGGACCTCGCCGCGCTGCGCGGCGACCCGTCCGACAACCTGCCCGGCATCCCCGGCGTCGGCGAGAAGACCGCCGCCAAGTGGGTCAACCAGTTCGGCTCCTTCGACGAGCTGGTCGCCCGCGCCGACGAGGTCAAGGGCAAGATCGGCGAGAAGCTGCGCGAGCACCTCGACTCGGTCAAGCGCAACCGCGTCCTCACCGAGCTGGTCCGCGACGTCGAACTCCCGCTCGGCGTCGGCGACCTGGCCCGCGCGCCGTTCGACGCGCCGGCCGTCGGCGCGCTGATGGAGTCGCTGGAGTTCCGCAACGCCAACTTCCGCGACCGGGTCTTCGGCATCGACCCGGCCGCCGCCGAGCCCGAGGCCCCCGAGCTCGCCCCCGGCGTCGAGGTCGACGGCGAACTGCTCACCGACCCCGGTACCCTCGCCGCCTGGCTGCGCGAGCACGCCGGCGGGAAGTCCCCGGTCGCGCTGGCCGCCGTGTACCAGTGGGCGCTCGGCAGCGGCGAGGTCACCGAGGTCGCGCTGGCCGCGGGGGAGACGGCCGCCTGGTTCGACCCGGCGCTGCTCGCCGAGGAGGACGAGCGCGCCTTCGCCGACTGGCTGAGCGACCCGGCCGCGCCCAAGGCCCTGCACATCGCCAAGCAGGTCATGCGCGCCTTCGCCGAGCGCGGCTGGACCATCGGGGGCGTCGTCGCCGACACCGCGCTCGCCGCCTACCTGGAGAAGCCCGGCCGCCGCACCTTCACCCTGGAGGTGCTCGCCGAGGAGTACCTGGGCCGCTCGCTCGCCCCGGCCCCCGCCGCCGAGTCCGGCCAGCTCGCCTTCGACGCCCCGGAGGAGGACCCGGCCGCGCACGCCCAGGCGCTGATGCTCCAGGCCCGCGCCGTGCTCGACCTCGCCGCGCTCTTCGACACCCGCCTCTCCGAGGTCGGCGCCACCGAGCTGCTGCGCGACATGGAGCTGCCGATCGCCGCCCTGCTCGCCCGCATGGAGCGCACCGGCATCGCCGCCGACCGCGACTGGCTCACCGGCCTGGAGGCCCAGTTCGCCGCCGAGATCCAGCGCGTGGTGGAGGAGGCGCACGCCGCGGCCGGCCACGAGTTCAACCTCGGCTCGCCCAAGCAGCTCCAGGAGATCCTCTTCGGCGAGCTCGCCCTCCCGAAGACCAAGAAGATCAAGACCGGCTGGACCACCGACGCCGACGCGCTCACCTGGCTCGCCACCCAGACCGACAACGAGCTGCCGGTCATCCTGCTGCGCCACCGCGACCAGGCCAAGCTGCGCACCACCGTCGAGGGCCTGCTCAAGACCGTCTCCGCGGCCGGGCGCATCCACACCACCTTCAACCAGATGGTCGCCGCCACCGGCCGGCTCTCCTCGCAGGACCCCAACCTGCAGAACATCCCGGTCCGCACCGAGGAGGGCCGGATGATCCGCCGCGCCTTCGTCGTCGGCGAGGGCTACGAGTCGCTGCTCACCGCCGACTACTCGCAGATCGAGCTGCGGATCATGGCCCACCTCTCCGAGGACGAGGCGCTGATCGAGGCCTTCGCCAGCGGCGAGGACCTCCACAGCACCGTCGCCTCCCAGGTCTTCGAGGTGCCGCGCGACGCCGTCGACGCCGAGATGCGCCGCAAGATCAAGGCGATGTCCTACGGCCTGGCCTACGGCCTCTCCGCGTACGGGCTCTCCCAGCAGCTCGGCATCAAGCCCGCCGAGGCCCAGGGCCTGATGGACACCTACTTCGAGCGGTTCGGCGGCGTGCGGGACTACCTGCACCGGGTCGTCGAGGAGGCCCGCGCCACCGGCTACACCGAGACCCTGCTCGGCCGCCGCCGCTACCTGCCGGACCTCAACAGCGACAACCGCCAGCGTCGCGAGATGGCCGAGCGGATGGCGCTCAACGCCCCGATCCAGGGCTCGGCCGCCGACATCGTCAAGATCGCCATGCTGCGGGTCGACGAGGCGCTGCGCACGGCCGGGCTCACCTCCCGGATGCTGCTCCAGGTGCACGACGAAATCGTGCTGGAGCTGGCGCCGGGCGAGCGCGCGCCGGTCGAGGCGATCGTCCGCGAGCAGATGGCCGGCGCCTACCCGCTGCGCGCCCCGCTGGACGTGTCGGTCGGCGTCGGCGCCGACTGGGAGGCCGCCGCGCACTGACGGCACTGACGGCACCGGCTGCGCTGACGGCCCGTCAACAGGCCCCGGGGAGCGGTCCTACCCTGGCGGGTATGCCTGCCGATGAGGTGCTCCGCCGCAGCCGTGACGGCACCACCGCAGACCTCGTGTTCGAGTCGGGCGGGGGCTCCTGGTCCGCCGCCGCGCTCCTGGTGCTGCGCACGCTCGCCGTCCTGCTCGCCGTGGGCCTCGTCTTCCTCCCCGCCGGCATCCTGGTGGTGGCGGTCGCGGTGATCGTCGGCGCCACCTTCGTGGGCACGGTGACCGTCTGCGGGGCGCTGTGGGCGGCCGCCGCGCTGCTCCTGTGGCCGTTCGCCGCGGTCGCCGAGCTGCGGTCGGTCCGCCGGGTGCAGTTCGCCCCGGCCCGGGCTCCGACCGAACTGCGTTTCGTCCGGGGTGCCCGCGCCGGCGCCTGGGCCCCGATCTCCGGCCTGCGGCGCATCCAGCTGGACGAGGCCGTGGAGGAGCCCTACGAGGGCGATCCCGAACCGGCCGCCCGCACCCTCACCATCACCGTGGTGACCCTGACCGGTGACGACGGCCGTCGACACCGGATGCCGGACGGTACCGACGTCGACGCGCTCCAGCGGTCCCTGGAGGACCTGCTCGGCCCGGCCGGTGTCCCCGTCCTGCGCCGCACCGAACGGCGCGTCCGCCGCAAGCCCCCCGTCCCCGCCGGCGGCTGGGTGTACGGCGGCTCGGGCTCGGCCAACTCCGGCGGGGGCTTCTCGGGCGGCGGGTGAGCCGGAGCGGGCGGCGCGTCGCGGGCCGTGGCGGCGGCGCTCGCCCGGGTGCTGGAACCCACCGGAGTTCCGGTGGAGTTCAGCGCCGTCCGGCGAACGGCGCGGAAACTCCCCGCGGCGTCGGCCCGCCCGCCCGTCGACGCCCGACCCGGCGGGGCCGTCCCCGCGGACGCCGCGCCTGAGGACGCCCGCCCGGCGGCGCCCCGCCGGAGCAGCGGCCCTGAGTGCCGGCGGCAGGCCGCGGACCGTCGTGCCGCCGTCCGCGCGCCCGGGAGCCGGTGGGGCACCGCCGGAACGGTCCGGTCCGCCGTTGCGGCTGCGGGGGCTTGATACCGGGTCAGGGAGGCTCTTCACTTGTCATGGCGCCGTCGTCCTCGGTCGCGGCGCCGAACCGTCCGCACCCATGCTCCGACGCCTCACCCGACGAGTCTGGAGATCCCCTCATGTCCCAGTCCCGCCTGCGGCGCGCCGTTGTCGCGCTCACGGCCCTGCCCCTGCTCGCGCTCGGCGCGGGCCAGGCCGTGGCCGCCCCGACCCCGGCCCCGATCCCCGCCGCCTCCCAGGTGACCGCGATCGAGGACGAGGTCGCCCGCACCCTGGCCGCCTCCCTCGCCGACCCCGCCCTGCGCGAACGGCTGCGCTCGGCGACCGCCGCCGCGCCCGCCGGGGCCGAACTCGCCCCGCTGGCCGCCGGCCTGTCCGGCCCGGCCGCTCGCGGGCTCGCCGACGCCACCACCCGCGCGGACCTCGGCATAGCCGCCGCCAAGGGCCTCGGCGCCGACCTCGGGCCACTGCTGCGGGTCCAGCTGGCCGACCCGTCGATGCGGGCCGCCCTGGACGCCGGCGCCGCGCCGCTGGTGGCCACCGCCGGCACCGACGAGCACGCCCGCAGCGTCCGCGCCTACGACACCGCCGGCCGGGTCCGCGGCCTGGACGCCGCCACCCTGCCCACCCGTCCGGTCTACCTGGTCGACATCGACACCGCCAAGGCACTGACGGCCGGGATCGCCGTGCTCCAGCGGGAGTTGGGCACCCGCGGCATCGCTCCCGCGGCCCAGGCCCCCACCACCGCGCAGGCCGCCGGCTGGTGGGGCACCAAGATCACCTCGATCGAGGTGAACGACGACGAGGAGCCCTGGTTCAAGGGCGCCGCCGAGATGTTCAGCCTGGTGTCCGGCTTCGGTCTGGACGGCAAGGTCCGGGTCGACTCGGTCGCCATGCCGTACCTCCAGTACGACCACACGGTGTACTACCCGAACCAGATCCTGGTGAACTGGTCGAACTACAAGTACAACCTGGCCGACGTCGTCCTGATGGAGGACGACGGCGACACCAACTACCTGGCCCTGGCCCAGGCGGTGGCGGCCGTCCTGCTCACCATCGCCGACCAGGGCGCCTACATCCCGCTGGTCAACGCCGTCCTGGCGGCGCTGCCCTCGAACTGGTGGACCGACGACCCGGACTACGTCGAGTCCTGGTACACCCTCGCCCGCACCAGCACCGGCCGGCTCAACGGCGCCCGCGCCAACGGCTGGATGACCGTCGAGCCGTACTGGGTCAGCGCACTCTGACGGGCCCCCGCCGTCACCGGGCCGGCGCCGCGCGTCCGTGTGCTGCGCCGGCCCGCAGTTGATCAACCCGTGTCAAGAAGTCGATTTCGTACTACCGTGGGCCCGATGACGACGGAATCCAGGACGACCGGCCAGTCCGCCTCCCCGGCCGGGGCGCCGACGCTCCAGGCCCGCAACTCCGCCGCGTTCTGGACCGCGACCGGCGTGTCCCGGGGCCACGAGGTGATCCGGCGCCGCGGGTTCCTCGCCGTCCACGGCGACGAGCGGGCCGGCGGGCGGATCCTGATCCAGGAGCCCGACCTCGACCCGGGCGAGGTCGCCGAGGTGGGCGAACTGGTCCGCCGGGCCGCCGGTCCGGTGATCGTCGAGGATCCGTTCAGCTCGACGGACCTGAGTCACCTGGGCCTGCGCACCTGGCAGATGCCGATCATGCTGCGCCTGCCCGGCCCCGTCGACGCCCCGGCACTGGAGGTGACCCGGGTGCGGCGGCCCGAGGACCTCGGGGCGGCGGAACGGATCGTGATCGAGGGCTTCGAACTGACCGCATTCGAGCCCTACCGCCCCGGCGAGCTCTTCCCGGCCCGCCTGATCGAACAGCCGGGCGTGGATGTGTTCGTCGCCTCGGTCGACGGCGTGACCGCGGGAGCCGGCGTGAGCGTCGTGGCCGACGGCATCGCCGGCCACTACTGGATCGCCACCTCCTCGGCCTTCCGCTCCCGCGGCGTCGGCCGCGCCGTCATGCTCGGCGCCCTCGCCCACCTGACGAACCTCCCGGCCACCCTCACCGCCTCCAAGCTGGGCCGGCCCCTGTACGAGTCCCTGGGCTACACCGTCGCCTCCCCCTCGACCTGGTGGGCCTCCTCCTGAGACACGAGGCCGAGCGCAGGAAGTCGGTCCCGCCGACTTCCTGCGAGCTCGTGGGTGGGTGCGTCGCACACGTGCACTCGACGGGGTGAAGTCGCCCACGGCATCACGCAGTTCGAGCGGCGCCGACGAACCTGGCCCCCCTGGTGGCCTGCTAGTGTCCGCCGTGTCCGGCGCCGCTTGCCAGGCACGGACGGATGGAGAGTGCTTCTGTGATCAGCGATGCCGTCGGCCGCCACCCGGAGCGGCCTTTCCGGCTGATCGTGACGGGCGGCGGAACCGGCGGTCACACCTATCCGGCGCTCACAGTGGTCCGCACAGCGCGGGCGAGACTCGCCGCCGTCGGCCGGGCGCCGGACGTTCTGTGGGTGGGCACGGCGGACAGCTTGGAGTCCCGTGTCGCGGCGGGTGAGGGGATCCGGTTCGCCGCAGTCGCCACGGGGAAGATCCGACGCCACCGGAATCCGATCAAGATGGTCTCCCCGGCGAACGTGCGGGACATGGCACGTGTGCCGCTCGGTATCGCTCAGGCCCGCGCAGTGGTCTCCCGGTTCCGCCCTGACGTGGTGCTGGCCACGGGCGGATACGTCGCGGTTCCGGTGGGCATCGCCGCTTCGCTGTGTCGTCGTCCGCTCGTCGTCCACGAGCAGACGGTGCGCCTTGGCCTGGCCAATCGGACACTCGCGGGACGGGCGGCACGCATCGCGGTGTCGTCCGAGTCCACGCTTCCGCTGCTGCCGGAGGCGTCCCGGTCGATCGCGGTCGTCACCGGCAACCCGGTGCGGCCCGAGATGCTGGCCGGTCACGCGGACAAGGCGATCCAGTCGCTCGGGTTGCGCGGCTTCCGCCGTGACCTGCCGACCGTCTACGTCACGGGAGGTGCGCAGGGCTCGGAGCAGATCAACGGATTGGTGGCCGAGGTTCTGCCCTGGCTGCTGACCGGCGCCAATGTGATCCACCAGTGCGGCCCGGCGAACGTCGAAGCCCTGCGGGCCCGCGCCGAGGCCCTTCCCCCGCATCTGGCGTCCCGGTATCTGCTCACCGGGTTCGTCGGTCCCGAGTTGCCCGATGTCCTCGCGCTGGCCGATGTGGTGGTCTCCCGGAGCGGGGCGGGCACGATCGCGGAGCTGACGGCGCTGGGCAAAACTGCCGTCCTCGTCCCCCTCGCCAGCTCGGCGGGCAACGAGCAGGCCCACAACGCCAGACACCTGCACGACGCGGGGGCGGCGGTCGCCCTCCTCGGTGATGTGACGGCGGAGCGGCTCCGGGAGGCGGTCGATCCGCTGCTGACGGATGCCCACCGTCGTGCGGGTATGGCTGAGCGGGCGCGCTCCTACGGCCGGCCGGACGCCGCCGACCACCTGGTGGACCTGCTCCTGTCGGCCGCCGTCGAACACTGATGGACGGTCACCGGAGCCCGGGGTGAGGCTCGCCCCGGGCTCCGGTGTTCTCAGGCACCGTGGACGCTGGTCCCGCCTGTGGATTCCGACCGCGTCCTGGCGGGTCAACTCTGACCGCCGGCCTGGCCTGGCCGAGGGCTGCGGAGCGGATCGGCCGCTCCGCAGCCCTCCGGCGTGCGGGAGGGGTTCGGCACGCCGGCGGGTCAGATGGGGAGGTCCCAGCCCGGGCCGTCCTCGCTGCCGAGCCAGACCCGCTGGACTGCCGCCGATGCCCTGAGGCCGAAGGCGTCCTGCGAAATCCAGCGCCATGGTGGCCTCCTGGGTCCGGCCGCTCAGAGGGTAGTCGTCGCGGTACACACGGTCGCCGAGCGATGAAGGGCGGCCCATAGGCCCCAGGACGGTGCGCTGCGCAGGAAGTCGGCGGGGCCGACTTCCTGCGCGGGGCTTTCAGGGGGTGGTGTGAGTGGCGGCCCGGGTGGGGCAGCAGCCCCAGCGCTCGGCGAGTTCGTCGACGAGGAGGAGCCCGCGTCCGTGCTCGTCGTCCGGGGTGGCGGCGTGGAGGGAGGGGCGGCCGCTGCTGGCGTCGTGGACTTCGAGACGCAGGCGGGAGTTGACGAAGGCGAAGCGGACCTCGATGAGGCGGTCGGCAGGGGCGTCGGAGTGCTGGACGGCGTTGGCGAACAGCTCTCCGAGGAGGAGTTCGGCGATGTCGGTGTAGCGGTCGCCGGTGGGTAGGGCGGCGAGATACGCGCGGAGGAGGTGCCGGGCGATGGGGGTGGAGGCGGTGCGGGAGTCGAGGCGGGCGGCGAACGTGCGGGGCCGGCGGGAAGCGGGCATGGCGGAGCACCTCGGTGGGGGTGGGATGGAGGGACGTCAGGGCGACGCTTCGGTGTGTAGCGATGCGATTACCCAGCGCGCTCACTGTGGCCTAGGATCGGCGATACCTTCAACCTTTCGGAGCGGAAGGGATAGTCGTCGGCGATCATGAATCGCAAGGAGCTTGACCCCGACTCCTCACCCACGGCCAAGTTCGGCGTGCTGCTTCGCCAGGCCAGGGAGGCGCGAGGCTGGACGCAGGATCAGTTGGGCGGGCTGGCCGGGTACTCGGCCGTTCACATCTCGGCAGTGGAAACCGGGCGCAAGCCTCCAACCAGTCGCTTTGCGAAACGAATTGATGATGCGTTCGAAACGGACCGGTTCGAGCGGGAGTGGCGTCAGTCCGAACAGCGATTTCTGTTCGAGGGTTTCGACCAGTACACGGTGAAAGAGCGGGAGTCCGTGACCGTTCGGATCTTCGAGCTGGACATGGTTCCTGGCATGCTTCAGCACCCGGACTACAGTGCCGCCTACGAGATGGCGCCGGTCCGACGAGGTGAAGCCACGCAGGAGCAGGCGGAGGAGCGGCTGAAGGTCCTGGCGGAGCGCCAGCGGCTGCTCGACCGTCCTGTGACGGTCCATGCGGTCCTCGACGAATCGGCTCTGCGGCGCCAAATCGGCGGAACTGCCGTCATGGCCCGTCAGATGAAGCACCTGGAAGACCTGGCGGCACGGCCCCGTGTCATCCTTCAGGTCGCCCCGTGCACCCTTGGCGAGCTGCGCCCCTTCTCGCATTCGGTCACGTTGTTGACCCTGCCCACGCGCACGATGGTCGGGTACACCGAAACGCTCGGACGGGGCCTTCTGGAACGCGACTCCGAGGTCGTGGCCGGATGGGCCGGCCAGTACGATCGCCTTCAGGTCGACGCCCTCACGCGGCTGGACAGCGTGACCATGATCCGGGAGGCACGGAGGGATTATGAACGGCATGCACAGTGACCACCCGGCTGCCGCCGCGTGGCGAAAGAGCTCCTACAGCAACGGGCAGGGCGGATGTGTCGAGGTCGACGACTCCCACCCCGGAGCGGTGCGCGACTCCAAGGATCCCCATGGCCCGGTACTCGTGTTTCCCACGGAGGCGTGGCAGTCGTTCCTTGTGGCCGTTCGAGTCGGTGAGTTCGGCGAGGTCTGACGGAATCCACGAGTCGTCCAAGGCCCCGCTGCCCATGGTTTGGGGCGGCGGGGCCTCCTCTTGAGGTCTACTTCCGGGCGTTGGTGCGTTTGGTGGGTTCAGCCGTCGACGGGTCCTCGGGCCAGGGGTGGCGGGGGTAACGGCCCCTGAGGTCGGCGCGGACGGCGGGGTAGCCGTTGTGCCAGAAGGATGCCAAATCTCCGGTGATGGCGGCGGGGCGGCCGGCGGGGGAGAGGAGGTGGATGGTGAGGGGGACGCGGCCGCCGGCCAGGGCAGGGGCGGCCTTCCAGCCGAAGAGTTCCTGCAACTTGACGGCCAGCACCGGGCGGTCGGTGCTGTAGTCCACCCGGATCTTCGAGCCGGTGGGCACGGTGATGCGCTCGGGGGCCAACTCCTCCAGGCGGCCGGCCTGGCCGCTTGCCCAGGGGAGCAGGCGTTGCAGGGCGTCGGTCGTGTTGATCCGTGCGAGGTCGGATCGGCGGCGGGCGCGGGAGAGTTCGGGCTCCAGCCACTCCTCGGCGCGTTCGAGCAGCGCCGCGTCGCTGACGTCCGGCCAGGGGTCGCCGATCGCCGCGTGGAGGAAGGCGAGGCGCTCGCGCAGGTTGGACGGGAACGTCAGCAGCGCGCTGACGCCCTCGCGGGTGAGGCCTTCGAGGAGGGCGGTGCGGACGAGGGCCCGGTCGGGGTTGGTGAGGGGCTTCTCGGCGAGTTCCACGGCGCCGAGGGAGTCGACCCGGCGGGCGACGACCTCGCTGCGCCGGGTGTCCCAGTGGACTTCGGCGCGGGTGGACAACAGCGGCGCTCCGGCGAGGCGGGCGGTGTTCTCGTCGAGCGCCGCAGCGTGCAGGATCCGCGCGGAGGGGGAGCCGGCCGGGCGGTCGGCGACCGCGACGGCGAGCCAGGGCAGGGCGCCGAGCGCGGTTCCGGGGGCGAGTTCGGCCGCCGTGCCCGAGGCCATCAGGTAGGGGCTGCGCTCGCCGGGGGCGGGCCGCTCCACCCGGGCGCGGGCGATGCGTTCGGGGAAGGCGAGGGCGACGACCAGGCCGACGGCGGTGGCGTCGGGAAGTGCGGTGGCGGGTTCGTCGGAGGTGGCGCGTTGCAGGCGGCGGACTTCGTCGCGCCAGCGCCCGGCGTAGGGATCACGGGAGTCCTTCACACCGCGCCATACCGCGCCGAGGTCGTCGCCCAGCGCGCGCGGCGGTTCCTCGGAGAGCAGGGCGACGACCTCGGCCGCCCGGCGGGCGCCCACGGCGGGCGCGCCGTCGACGAGCGCCCGCCCCAGCCGGGGGTGCAGACCGGTGCGGGCGAGGCGGGTGCCGCGCGGGGTCGCCCGGCCGTCCGGGGAGACCGCCCCGAGGGCGATCAGGGTCTCCCGGGCGGCGGCCATCGCGCCCGCCGGGGGCCGGTCGGGCAGGGCGAGGCCGGTGGCGTCCGGGTCGCCCCACACGGCGGCCTGGAGGGCGAAGGACGTCAGGTCGGCGAGGGCGATCTCCGGGGTGGGGAAGCGGGCGGCGCGGGCGTCCTCGGCCTCGTGCCAGCAGCGGTAGACGGTGCCCGGGGCCTCGCGCCCGGCGCGGCCCGCGCGCTGGCGGGCGGCGGCGAGCGAGGCGCGCACGGTGACCAGGGCGGCGAGGCCCCGGGCGTGGTCGGTGCGCGGCTCGCGGGCGAGCCCGGCGTCGACCACGATCCGGACGCCGGGCACGGTGAGCGAGGACTCGGCGACGGCGGTGGACAGGACGACGCGCCGGGAGGTGGACGGCGCGAGGGCGGCGTCCTGGACGGTCTGCGGGGCGCGCCCGTGCAATTGCAGGACCTCGGCGGGCACGCCGCCGAGCTGCCCGGCGACGCGGGCGATCTCGCCGACGCCGGGCAGGAAGCAGAGCACGTCCCCGTCCCGCTCGGCGAGCGCCCGCCGCACCACCGCGGCGACGTGGTCGAGCAGCGCGAAGTCCACCCGGGTGCCGTGCGCGGGCCGCACGGCCCGGGCGGGCGGCGCCCAGACCACCTCGACCGGGTGCGAGACGCCGTGCGCCTCGACGACCGGAGCGCCGCCGAGGAGTTCGGCCCAGGCCGCGGTGTCCGAGGTGGCCGAGGCGCAGACGATCCGCAGCTCGGGCCGCAGCGCGGCGCGCACGTCGAGCAGGAAGGCGAGCGCGGTGTCGGCGTCCAGGTGCCGCTCGTGGCACTCGTCGAGGATCACCACGTCGACGCCGGGCAGCTCCTGGTCGCGCTGGAGGCGCTGGAGCAGCACGCCGGTGGTGACCACCTCGACCACGGTCCGGGGCCCTGCCTTCCGTTCGCCGCGCACGGTGAGGCCGACCTCCTCGCCGACGGCCGAGCCGAGCAGCCAGGACATCCGCCGGGCGGCGGCCCGCACGGCGAGCCGGCGGGGCTCGGCGACCAGGACGCGCCGCACGGGGGCGCCGTCGTCGAGCAGGCCGGCCAGGGCGAGCGGCACCAGGGTGGTCTTGCCGGTGCCGGGTGGGGCGGCGAGCACGGCGGTGCCGTGGGCGTCGAGGGCCCGGTGCAGGGCGGGCAGGGCGGTGCGGACGGGCAGCTCGCGCCAGGACGGGTGCACGCCTCAGTCCCGTTCGGTGACGAAGATCGCGGTGCCGGGGATGAGCCGTCCGCGCAGCGGGGACCAGCCGCCCCAGTCCTGTTCGTGGCCCTCGGGCCATTCCGGCTCGACGAGGTCGACCAGCCGGAAGCCGGCGGCGACGAGTTCGCGGACCCGGTCGCCGAGGGTGCGGTGGTGCTCGACGTAGGTGGCCCGGCCCTGCTCGTCCTGTTCGACGTAGGGGGTGCGGTCGAAGTAGGAGGAGACGGCGGTGAGCCCCTCGACGCCGGGCTCGTCGGGGAAGGCCCAGCGGATCGGGTGGGTGACCGAGAAGACCCAGCGCCCGCCGGGCCGCAGCACCCGGTGGACCTCGCGCATCAGCGCGGCGGTGTCGGCGCTGAACGGGACGGCGCCGTAGGCGGAGCAGGCGAGGTCGAAGGAGGCGTCGGCGAACGGCAGCACGGCGGCGTCGGCCTGGACGACCGCGACGGGGGCGGCGCCGCGGGCGAGGTCGATCCGCAGCGAGTGCTGGAGCTGGCGGTGCGAGATGTCCAGGGCGACCGGGTGGGCGCCCCGGCCGGCCAGCCAGCGCGAGCACTGGGCGGCGCCGGCGCCGATCTCCAGGACGGTGCGGCCGGCGACCTCGCCGAGCAGCCGGGCGTCCGCCTCGTCGAGGCCCTCGGGGCACCAGGTGAACCGGTCGTCGCCGAGGAACTCGCCGTGTTCGTCCTGGTATTCGTCGGCGTTGCGGTCCCACCAGTGGCGGCTGGCGCGGCTGCTCTCGCCGGTGCCGGCGGAGCGCCTTACCGCGTCGTCGCCGTCCTCGTCAAGATCAATGGGGTCGGGGAGGGGGGTGCCGGTCACGGTAGCAAGGCCCATCGCGTAGGGTGTCGTCTGCGGAAGCGCCGCTGCCGCGAACCGGGCCGAGAGGTCCGGTGTCCCGGCGGTGGCATCCGGGGAAGGTCCTCCCTGCGGCCGCCACCCGTTGAGGTGCGCAATCGGAGGATATGGCCTGTTCCATACCGGGCTCCACCGTCTTGCCGTTCTTGGCGTTGACCGTGCCTGGCCGTCCCCGTATGCTACAAGTTGCGCTGCGGGCCTGCGCGCCTCGGACGGAGCAGGTCGCGCTCGCATCTGTCGAAGACCCCACGGTCGCAAGACGGACGCCGATCTCCCGTTGTCTCGGGAATCCCGGTGCTCCGTGTTCTTGGCTGTCCGGCTTTCGGTGGGAGCGATACGGGCCCTCCGCGTGGCATTACCTACGACTTTCATGTCCGTACCGGAGCCCTTTTCCTAATGACGAGCCCCACCGACTCCTCCCTCAGCACCACCCCGCAGGTCGCGCTCAACGACATCGGCGACGCCGAGGCGTTCCTGGCCGCGATTGACGAGACCATCAAGTACTTCAACGATGGCGACATCGTCGAGGGCGTCATCGTGAAGGTCGACCGTGACGAGGTCCTCCTCGACATCGGTTACAAGACCGAGGGCGTCATCCCGTCCCGCGAGCTGTCGATCAAGCACGACGTCGACCCGCACGAGGTCGTCGCCGTCGGCGACAACATCGAGGCCCTGGTTCTCCAGAAGGAGGACAAGGAGGGTCGTCTCATCCTGTCCAAGAAGCGCGCTCAGTACGAGCGTGCCTGGGGCACGATCGAGAAGATCAAGGAAGAGGACGGCATCGTCACCGGTACCGTCATCGAGGTCGTCAAGGGTGGTCTCATCCTCGACATCGGCCTCCGTGGCTTCCTGCCGGCCTCGCTCGTCGAGATGCGCCGCGTCCGCGACCTCCAGCCCTACGTGGGCAAGGAGCTCGAGGCCAAGATCATCGAGCTGGACAAGAACCGCAACAACGTGGTCCTGTCCCGCCGTGCCTGGCTGGAGCAGACCCAGAGCGAGGTCCGCCAGACCTTCCTCACCACCCTGCAGAAGGGCCAGGTGCGCTCCGGCGTCGTCTCCTCGATCGTCAACTTCGGTGCCTTCGTGGACCTGGGTGGCGTCGACGGCCTGGTTCACGTCTCCGAGCTGTCCTGGAAGCACATCGACCACCCGTCCGAGGTTGTCGAGGTCGGCCAGGAGGTCACCGTCGAGGTTCTCGACGTCGACATGGACCGCGAGCGTGTCTCCCTGTCGCTGAAGGCGACCCAGGAGGACCCGTGGCAGCAGTTCGCCCGTACCCACCAGATCGGCCAGGTCGTTCCGGGTAAGGTCACCAAGCTGGTTCCGTTCGGTGCGTTCGTCCGCGTGGACGAGGGCATCGAGGGTCTGGTCCACATCTCCGAGCTGGCCGAGCGCCACGTCGAGATCCCGGAGCAGGTCGTCCAGGTCGGCGACGAGATCTTCGTCAAGGTCATCGACATCGACCTCGAGCGTCGTCGCATCAGCCTCTCGCTGAAGCAGGCCAACGAGGCGCTGGGTGCCAACCCGGCCGAGGTCGAGTTCGACCCGACCCTGTACGGCATGGCCGCGTCCTACGACGACCAGGGCAACTACATCTACCCGGAGGGCTTCGACCCCGAGGCCAACGACTGGCTGGCGGGCTACGAGAAGCAGCGTGAGGAGTGGGAGCGGCAGTACGCCGAGGCCCAGTCCCGCTTCGAGCAGCACCAGGCCCAGGTCATCAAGAGCCGCGAGGCCGACGCGGAGGCCGCTGCCGAGGGTGGCGACGCCGTCGCCGCCGCCGCCGGTGGCTCCTACTCGTCCAGCAGCGACGAGGGCTCCGGCGCCCTGGCCTCGGACGAGGCCCTGGCCGCCCTGCGCGAGAAGCTGGCCGGCGGCCAGAGCTGAAGCTCTGCCCCGCTGGTGCGTGACTAGCGCATAGCGTCACCGATGAACCCCGCTCGGTTTCCGAGCGGGGTTCATTGTTTTTCGACCTTCATTATTCATTCCTTATGTGGGGGATTTTTGTGATGAGGGGCTCATTCAATGCCTATGGGTGATTCGGGAATTCGGGCCTACCTTGGGAGGAGTTGCCCGATGGGTCGCTCACCCGGCCCCGCACGCTAGGCACCCTCCGCACATGAGCCTTCGCTCCGCCGTGTCCTCCGATGCCTCCCCCCGCCCGTCCGTCGATCCGCAGGTCGGCGGACGCCTCGCCGCCCTCGGCCGGTTCTGCTTCCGGCAGCGTCGCTGGGTGCTCGGTTTCTGGGCGGTCGTGCTGGTGATAGGCGTACTGATCGGCGGACGGGTCTTCGCGGGCTCGGTGGCTGGCGCCTCCTCCTCCGCCTCCGAGGCGGACCGCGGCAGCGCCGTCGTCACCGCCGCCGACCCGGCCAAGGGCACCGTCACCGCGGTGGTGGACGGCCGGCCGGTGGACGACACCACCGTCCGGGACGCCGTCACCCGGGCCACCGCCGAGATCGCCGCCCTGCCCGGGGTCTCCTCGGCGACCGACGCCTACGGCCCCGGCCCGGGCGCGGCGGCGCTGCGCTCGGCCGACGGCAACGCGAGCCTGGTCTCGGTGCGGATGGCCGACACCAGTACCTCCGCCGAGACCACCGCCGTCACCCAGCGACTTTCCGCCATTCAGGGCGAGGTCGGGGCGGACGGCGCGAAGGTGACCGTCGGCGGGGACCTGGTGCTCCAGGACGAGGTCAAGAAGCAGACCGAGAAGGACACCCGCTTCGGCGAGATCGTCACCCTGCCGCTGACCCTGGTCGTGATGGTCCTGGTCTTCGGCGGCCTGGCCGCCGCGAGCCTTCCGGTGATCGGCGCCGTCGCCTCGGTCGGCGGAGCGCTGCTGGCCATGTTCGGCTTCAGCCGGATCATGGACATCGACACCAGCGTGCTGCCGATCGCCACCGTGCTGGGCCTCGGCCTGTCGATCGACTACGCGCTGCTCATGGTGAACCGCTTCCGCGAGGAGCGCGGCCACGGCGCCCCGATCGCCGCCGCCGTCGAGCGGACCGCCGCCACGGCCGGTCGCACCGTCGCCTTTTCCGGCCTGACCGTGGCCGTCGCCCTCTCCGGCCTGTTCGTCTTCACCAGCCCGGTGCTCGCCGCCGTCTCCGCGGCGGGCGTGAGCGTCGTGGTGATCGCGGTCGCCGCCGCGCTCACCCTCGTCCCGGCGCTGCTCGGCTTCGCCGGGAGCCGGATCAAGACGCCCAGCGCGCCCGTCCCCGACGAGGGCTTCTTCAGCCGCACGGTGCGCCGGGTCGGCAAGCGGGCGGTGCCGGTGGTGCTCGCCTGCACCGCGCTGCTGATGGCCGCCGGGGCGCCGTTCCTGCACGCCGACATGCGCAACTCCGGTGCCGCCGTGCTGCCCGCCTCCTCGGCCGGGCGGCAGGTCGCCGAGACGATCGACCAGCGCTTCCCGCAGGCCTCGGCCGCTCCGATCACCGTGGTGGTGGACAGCGGCGCGGCCGTCGCCCAGGCCTACGCGGACGACGTGGTGGCCAAGCTGCCGGGTGTCAGCGGCGTGCGCGCCGTCACCCCGGTGAGCGACACCGTCTCCACCATCGACGTGCTGGTGCACGGCGATCCGCAGGGCGGGCAGGCCAAGCAGGTGGTCAAGGAACTGCGCGCGGACCGCGGCGGGCTCACCACCCAGGTGACCGGCGGGGCGGCCTCGGTGGTCGACTTCCAGGACGAACTGCGCAGCCGGGGGCCGATCGCGCTCGGCCTGGTGGCCCTCGGCACGCTGATCCTGCTCTTCCTGATGACCGGCTCGGTGGTGATGCCGGTCAAGGCCCTGCTGATGAACCTGCTCTCGCTGGGCGCCTCGCTCGGCGCGCTCACCCTGGTCTTCCAGGACGGTTGGTTCAGCGGACTGCTCGGCTTCAGCCCGACCGGCGGACTGGAGACCTTCATCCCGGTGCTGGTGTTCGCCTTCGCCTTCGGGCTGTCGATGGACTACGAGGTCTTCCTGCTCTCCCGGATCAAGGAACTGCGGGACAAGGGGCACAGCTGTTCCCGGTCGGTGGAGCTGGGCGTCCAGCGCAGCGGTCGGATCATCACCTCGGCGGCGCTGCTGATGGTGATCGTCTTCGCCGGCTTCGCGCTCGGCGACATGCTGATGGTCAAGCAGATGGGCATCGCGCTGGCGGTCGCCGTGGCGGTCGACGCCACGCTGGTGCGCTGCCTGCTGGTGCCCGCCGCGATGAAGCTGTTCGGCGAGTTCAACTGGTGGGCGCCGGCCCCGCTGCGCCGGCTGCACAACCGGTTCGGACTGAGCGAGCACGTCGAGCTGCCGGAGATCGGGCCGGCGGCGCTGCCGGTCCAGCGGTCCGCCGCCGCTCCGAAGGAACTCGTCGGCACCGCTCCGTAACGGTTGCGGAGTACCGTGCTGAGGCATGCGGATCACCAAGTTCGGACATGCCTGCGTACGCCTGGAGCACGAGGGGACGACCGTCGTCGTCGACCCCGGGATGTTCACCGATCCCGCGGCCCTGGTGGGCGCGGACGCCGTACTGATCACCCACGAGCACGCCGACCACTTCGAGGAGGCCCGGCTGCGGGCCGCGCTGGAGGCGGACCCGGCGCTGCGGGTGTGGACCAACCCGGACGTCGCCCGGCAGCTGGAGGGGGTGGGCCGGCGGGTGACGGCGGTCGGCGAGGACGACGCCTTCGACCTCGGCGGGATCGGCGTCTCGGTGCACGGCGAGTGGCACGCGGTGATCCACCCGGACATCCCGCGGGTGCGCAACGTCGGCTTCCTCTTCGACGGCCGGCTGTTCCACCCGGGCGACGCGCTGACCTTGCCGCCGCAGCCGGTGGACACCCTGCTGCTGCCGATCGCCGCGCCGTGGACCAAGGTCGGCGAGCTGATCGACTACGTGCGCGAGGCCGGGCCGCGGCAGGCCGTCCCGGTGCACGACGCGGTGCTCAGCCCGGCCGGCGTCGCCGTGCACACCCGGCTGGTCGGCCCCGGCGGCCCGGGCACCGGCGCGGAGCTGCACACCCTGGGCGAGGGCGAGAGCCTCGACCTGGGGTGACTCGACCTGGGGTGACCGCGCGGTGAGGTCCGCCGGTAGCCTGGCGCCATGCTGAAGATCGGACTGACGGGCGGCATCGGCGCGGGCAAGAGCGAGGTGTCGCGGCTGCTCGCCGCCCACGGCGCGGTGATCGTGGACTCCGACGTGATCGCCCGCGAGGTGGTCGCCCCCGGTACGGCGGGCCTCGACGCCGTGGTCGCCGAGTTCGGCGCGGACGTGCTCGCGGCGGACGGCTCGCTGGACCGGCCGGCGCTCGGCGCGATCGTCTTCGCCGACCCGGCGCGGCTGCGGGCGCTGAACGCGATCGTCCACCCGCTGGTCCGGGCGCGCTCCGCCGAGCTGGAGGCGGCGGCCGCGCCGGACGCGGTGGTGGTGCACGACGTCCCGCTGCTCGCCGAGAACGGGCTCGGGCCGCTGTACGACGAGGTGATCGTGGTCGACGCGGCGGACGAGGTGCGCGTCGAGCGGCTGGTCCGGCTGCGCGGGATGACCGAGCAGGAGGCCCGGGCCCGGATGGCGGCCCAGGCGAGCCGGGCCGACCGGCTGGCCGTCGCCGACCTGGTGATCGACAACAGCGGCCCGCTGGAGGAGCTGGCGCCCAGGGTCGCCGAGGTGTGGGAGCGGCTCACCGCCCGTGGCTAGGCCACTGCCATGCGGCCGGCCGCGGCGGCGGCGAAGGCGCGGATCATCGGGTGGGCCCGGGTGCCGTCGCCGGCCAGCTCCGGCTGGAACAGCGAGGCCAGGAAGAAGGGGTGCGTCTCGGCCGGCAGCTCCAGGATCCGCAGCTGCCCGGAGTCGTCCGCGCCGCTGAACCGCAGGCCGCCCGCGCGCAGCCGCTCCAGGTAGGCGTCGTTCAGCCCGTACCCGCAGTGGTACCGCTCCACCGTGCGCGGCGCGCCGAGCACGCGCTCGGCCAGCGAGCCGGGGGTCAGCCGCACGGCGCCCTCGTGCCCCACCAGGGAGCAGCTGAGCGGCACGATCACCAGGTCCGCCTCACCGGGACGGCTCTCGCCGTGCGCGGCGCCGCCGATCCCGCAGACGTGGCGGGCGTACTCCAGCACCGCGTGCTGGAAGCCGGCGCAGGTGCCGAGGAAGGGGATGCGCCGCTCGCGGGCGGTGCGGACGGCGGCCACCGCGCCGTCCTCGCTGCGGTACGGGCTGCCGGGCAGCAGCCAGACGGCGTCGAAGCCGTCCAGCGCGCCGGGGGCGGCGGCGTCCTCGGTGGGGATCCAGTAGGCGTCCAGGACGAGCTGGTCGCGGTCGGCGAGCGCGTCGAGCAGGGCGGGGACGCGGGTGTGCGAGCGGACGGCGGTCGAGCGGTCGCCGACCAGGGCGAGACGGGGGATCGGGTGGGTCATGGGACTATCCTGACCGGCGGCTCGACATCAGCGCCAACGATGATTGCTTACCCCTCGATCAGTGGACGTGATGAGCGCGTGGAGCCGCAGCAGCTGCGCACCTTTGTCGCCGTGGTCCGGCTGGGCTCGTTCTCCGAGGCCGCCCGCGAACTCGGCTACACCCAGTCGGCGGTCTCCCAGCAGATCGCCGCGCTGGAGGCGGACCTCGGCACGGCGGTGCTGCACCGCCGTCCGGTCGGCCCCACCGAGGCGGGAGCGCGGCTGCTGGAGCACGCTGCGGCCCTGCTGCTGAGGATCGACGCGGCGCGCGCCGACATCGCGCGCCTGGCGGGTGCCGCGAGCGCCTGTCTCACCGTCGGGGCCACACCGCTGGCGCTCGGGGCGGAGGTGGGGCGCGCGCTCGCCGAGGTGCGTCGCGTCCATCCGACGGTGGACCTGACGGTCCGGGTGCTCGCCCAGGACGCGCTGCCCGCCGAGGTCGCGACCGGCGCCGTCGACCTCGCGCTCGTCGACGGCCCGGCCGCCCCGTCCGATCCGCTCCCGCTGCCCGACGTGGGCCCGCTCGCCACCGTCGCGGTCGCCGAGCAGCCGCTCGCCGTCGCCCTGCCGGCCGGCCACCCGCTGGCCGGGCGCTCCGGGCTCGCGCTCGCCGACCTGTCCGCCGCCCGCTGGCTGCACGCCCCCGCCCTCGCCCCGACCGGTGCCCGGCTGCGCGCCGCCACCGCCGTCGACGGCTACCGGCCGTCCCTGCGCTACCTGGGTACCGATGTGCGCGGGCTGCTCGCCCTGGTCGCGGCCGGACACGGGCCGGCCCTGCTGCCCGCCGCGGTGGCGGCCGGCGCGCCGGGGGTGGTGGCCGTCCCGGTCCGGGCGCCCCGCCTGGTGCACCGCACCGAACTCGTCCACGGCGCCCTGCCGGAGGGGCCCGCCGCACTGCTGGCCCGGCTGCTGACGGGGGAGCCGGACGGGACTCAGCCGACGATGCGGGCGCCGGGGCAGCAGGGGGCGTCGACCCGGTAGCAGACGTAGCGCAGACAGCCCAGACAGATCGATATGTTCTCCAGCCGCCAACTCTGACCGTGACACGTGCAGTCGGCCCGCTCGCGCAGCAGCGTGTCCCAGCCGTCCGCACCCCCGTTGGCGGCGAAGGCCGCGGCGACGTACGCGGTGGTGGCGGGGGCTTCGTCGGCGGTGCCGCGCCGGGTCGCGTCGAGGTGCCAGCAGTACAGGGCGAGCAGCGCCCGGCCGTCGACCAGGCGGTAGCCGGCCCGGCCGTCGTCCTCCCAGTCCCGGACCAGCCGCGCGACCCGTTCGGGGAACGGGCGCGCGGGGTCGAGCAGGCGGCGGTTGCCCTGCAGCCGTGGCGGGTTGGCGGTCATGTGGTCCCCTTTCCGGGGCCCACGGTAGGGCGTCAGGTCGCGAAGTCCCCGACCGGGGTGGGAGGTTGGTGACGGCTTGTTACCCGCACGTGGTGCCGTCGGGCGGTACCACGCCGTCCAGCAGGTACTGGTCGACGGCCTGCTTGAGGCAGGGGTTGCCGGTGTCGTAGCCGCCGTGGCCCTGCCCGCGCAGGGTGACGGTCACCCCGACGCCCGGGCCGAGCCGCTGCGCCATCGCACGGGCCCCCTCGTAGGGGGTGGCCGGGTCGCCGGTGTTGCCGATGACCACGATCGGCGCCGCGCCGGGGGCGTCGACCTCGGGGTGGTCGGTGCGTCCGGGCACCGGCCAGTGCGAGCAGGCGGTCAGGCCCCAGGCGGCGAAGTCGCCGAAGACCGGGGAGGCCTGACGGAACGCCGGGAGCTGTTCGCGCACCTCGGCCTCGGTGTAGCGCTGCCGGTCGTCGACGCAGCTGACGGCGCGGTTGGCGGCGAGCAGGTTGCTGTAGTGGCCCTGGGCGTCGCGGCCCGTGTAGGCGTCGGCGAGGGCGAGCAGGGTGGTGCCGGAGCCGCCCTGCATCGCCTCCTGGAGGCCGACGGCGAGGGCGTTCCAGCTCGCCTCGCTGTAGAGCGCGGCCGCGATGCCGGTGACGGCGAGGTCCTGGGTGAGTCTGCGGCCGCCGTCGGCCGGCAGCGGGGCGGCGTCCAGGCCCTGCAGGAGGGTGGTGATCCGCCGGGTGCCCTCGGCGCCGCCCGGGCCGGTCGGGCAGGCCTCGCCCGCCTGGTCGGCACAGGCCGCCATGAAGTTCTCCAGGGCGAGCTGGAAGCCCTTGGCCTGGCCGAGCGAGCCCTGCAGCGGGTCCTGGTCCGGGTCGACGACGGCGTCCATCACCAGGCGGCCGACGTTGTGCGGGTACAGATGGGCGTAGACGCCGCCGAGTTCGGTGCCGTAGGAGAAGCCGAAGTAGTGCAGCCGGTCGTCCCCGAGCACCTGGCGCAGCAGGTCGAGGTCGCGGGCGGCCGAGACGGTGTCGACGTAGGGCAGGACGGCGCCGGAGTTCTGTTGGCAGGCGGCGGCGTACGCGGTGTTGGCCTCGTCGAGCGCCCGCGCCTCGGCGGTGTCGTCCGGTGAGCCGTCGACGGCGGCCGAGGCGTCCGTGGCGGCGTCGTCCAGGCAGTGCACGCCGGCGCTGTCGCCGATCCCGCGGGGGTCGAAACCGACCAGGTCGTAGCGGGTGTTGAGGTCGGCGTAGTCCTTGGCGAGGGCGGGCAGGGTGGCGACGCCGGAGGCGCCGGGGCCGCCGAAGTTGAAGATCAGCGAGCCGATCCTCGGCCCGCCGGTCGACCGCGCCCGGATCAGCGCGAGGTCGAGGGTGCGCCCGTCCGGCCGGGCGTGGTCCAGCGGGGCCTTCAGGGTGGCGCACTCCCACGGCGCGCCCGGGGCCCGGCCGCCGCCCTGGGCGGCCGACGGGGCCGGGCAGGTGTGCCAGGCGAGCTGCTGGCCGGTGAGCGCGGCGGGCAGCTCCGGGGTGGCCGCGGTGGCGGTGGGGGAGGCGGTGGCGGGGGAGGCGGCGGTGCTCGCGGGGGTCGACGGCTCGACCTTGGCGGAGCTCGCCGGGGCACCGCTGTGGCACGCGGTGAGGCCGCCGGCCAGCGCCACGGCCAGGCCCAGGGCTCCGGCGCCGCGTACGACAGGGTGCATGGGGGTTCCGATCCGAGGCCGCCGGGGGAGCTTCCGTGCCGGAAGCCTAGGTCGGGGGCGGGTCGCCCGCCCGCCGGACTGGTCCGTTCCGGCGGCGCCCGCCCGTGCTGCCGCACCGCCGTGTCACCCCTGCGTGTGTCGGAAGCCCCGTCGGCCCGTCACGGGCCCACGAACACCGTGGGTGTCTGATTGGCTACGCATGGCGCGCGGCGCTCGCGTCGACCCCGGGGGGTACGGCGCGGCGGCCGTTCATCGACACGACGGGAGAAGAAGTGGCGGACAAGCGGCTCAAGGCCTGGGGCAACAACCGTGCCGGCCAGCTCGGGGACGGCTCCTGGGCCGCCCTGCACACCAAGGCCACCACCGTGCTCGGGCTGGCCGGCTCCGACGTGGTCAGGACCGCCGCGGGCGGGGCGGGCGCGGCCACGGGGCACGGGCTGGCGCTGTTGACCGACGGCAGTGTGCGGTCCTGGGGCGCCAACGGCTCGGGGCAGCTCGGTGACGGCTCGGTCTCCGGCCGGGGCGCGCCCGACTGGGTCGTCAACCTGGGCGACGCCACCGACATCGCCGCGGGCGGCGCCCACAGCCTCGCGCTGTGCGAGGACGGCACGGTGCTCGCCTGGGGCCAGAACGCCCACGGTCAGCTCGGCAGCGGGGGCGACGCCGACAGCAGTGTTCCGGTCCGGGTCAGACGCCTCGACGAGGTGATCGCCATCGCCGCCGGACTCCACCACAGTCTGGCGCTGCGCGCGGACGGCACCGTGTGGGCCTGGGGCCACAACGTCAACGGCCAGCTCGGTGACGGGACTTCGGCCGCCCGCAACGTCCCGGTCCAGGTGGCCGGCCTCGGCGCGGTCACCCGGATCGCGGCCGGCGCCAACCACAGCCTCGCCGTGAGCGGCGGGAACGCGGTGAAGGCCTGGGGCTTCAACGCCTCCGGCCAGCTCGGCGACAACACCACGATCAACCGCTACACCCCGGTCCACACCCGGGGCGGCTGGTCCGGCGGGGTCAGCTGGATCGCGGCCGGCTCCCACCACAGCCTGGCCGTCACCGGCGGCGACCACCGGCTCAGGGCCTGGGGGCAGAACACCTCGGGCCAGCTCGGCGACGGCAGCACGACCTTCCGGGTCACGCCGGTGGCGGTCCCGGGCCTGACCGGGGTGCGGCAGGTGGCGGGCGGCCGTGAGCACACCGTCGTCCTGCTGGCCGACGGTGAGGTCCACTCCTGCGGGGCCAACGCCTCCGGCCAGCTCGGCGACGGCGGCACCACGGACAGCAGCTCCCCGGTGCGGACCTTCACCGACCTGGTCCGCGCCGACACGATCGCCGCAGCGGTCGGCGGCGACTTCAGCCTCGCCGACTGACCGGGCCCGCCCCGTCGGCGGTCGGCGCGCCGCTGGTCGGTTCGTCGGTGGTCGGTTCGTCGGTGGTCAGCCCGCCGACGGGGTCTCGGGCCGCAGCGCGCGGACGGCGAACAGCGTGCTGAGGTGCGGCGAGCCGAAGTACAGCGGCAGGTGCCCGGTGCGGAAGTAGCCGGCGGCCGGCCAGGAACCGTCCGGGAGCTGTGCCCCGGCCAGCCGCCGGCGCAGGCCGGGCAGGTCGGCGGTGGCGCCCGTGTACTCGCCGGCGAGCACGAGCAGTGCCAGTTCGAGCGGGGTGTCGGCGAACTGGGTGGTGACGTGCTCGACCGCGCGCCGTGCCGGTTCGGCCAGTTCGGGCACGGTGGTGGCCGCCCGGGCGGCGGCGTGCAGGAAGGCCTCGGGGGAGGCGTAGTACCGGGTGCCGGTGCGCGGGCCGCTCAGGTGCTGGCGGACGTACCGCAGCGTCGCCTCGGCCGCCGGGTGCGGCAACCGGCCCGCCGCGCCAGGGAGGTGGAGCGCGAAGAGGATGTCGGCGGCGATGACCGCGTCGTAGCGGCGGCCTCGGGAGGAGGTCCGGTCGGTGTCCTCCCAGTAGGCCGGTATCGGGCCGTCGTCCGGGCCGATCTGGGTGTCCAGCAACTGGCCGGCGTAGTCGGCCGGTTCGTCCGGTGCGAGCAGCCCGTGCCGGGCGAGTCCGGACAGCGCGACCGCGGTGCTGCCGGTGTCGGCGGGGAAGGGCACACCGGGCGGGAACAGGCCGAACCGGTTGCGCTGAGGATCGCGGTGGCTCCGGACCTGCTCCGCCAGCGCGGCCACCAACTCGCGCTCCTCGGGCCGTTCGGCGTCGGGCCGCAGCAGGGCGAGGCCCCACATCGCGGACAGGCCCTCGTGGTCGGGGTCGAACCCGAGGTCCACCCCGTGCGAGACCAGCAGGCGCCGGCGGGCGTCGGCGCCGGTGAGCGGTGCCCGCAGCTCCGGGTCGAGGCCGGGCCGGGCGGACGGCAGCCCGCCGGGGCCCAACGCCCCGTGCAGGAAGCCCAGTCCGCGCCCGACGGCGGCGTCCCACACTGTTTCGTCGGCGGACATGTGTCCCGTCCCCTCGTGTCGCCCTGCTCCACTGGCCGGTACGGCCGGCCACCCCCGCCTCTCCTCCTACCCCGCGCCGGCGCGCGTCTCACCCGGCGGGCGGCCTGCGGAACAGCGCGGTGAGCAGCACGGGCAGGCCGAACAGCGGCGAGCCGGGTTCCTGCGGCAGCATCGGGCGGAGCTCCAGCTCGGTGAAGTCGCCGAAGATCCAGCGCAGTTCGTCCGGGGTGAAGGCGAGGCCGCCGTCCAGCCTCCCGGTGCGGTAGAGCTCGGTGTCGGGCAGTTCCGAGCCCATCGCGCCGGCCGCGAAGCAGGTGAGCCCGAGGTGCCCGCCGGGTGCCAGCACGCGCTCCAGCAGCGCGAGGTAGCTGATCCGGCGGTGCGGGGGCAGGTGGTGGAGGCAGCCGGAGTCGTACACCAGGTCGTAGGCGGGGAGGGGGAGTTCGACGGTGAAGATGTCGCCGTGGTGGAACCGCGGTGCGACGCCCGCCGCCTGTGCGCGCTCGTGCGCCCAGGCGAGGGCGGTGGCGGAGAGGTCGACGGCGTCCACCTCGAAGCCGCGGGCGGCGAGGTGGACGGCGTTGCGGCCGGCCCCGCAGCCGAGGTCCAGCACCCGCGCGCCGGGGGCGAGCAGGCCGCGGTCGAGGTGGGCGACGAGGTTCTCGTCCGGCGCGGCGGCGAAGAACGGCCGCCCGGAGGCGCGGTCGGCGTAGAGGTCGTCCCACCAGGCGGCGGCCCGGTCGGTCCAGCGGTCCGCCTCGGGCGCGAAGAGCCCGTCGAGCAGCGCGAGGACGTCGTCGGTGGAGCGGATGGAGCGGTTCAAGGGCGGCCCTTCCGGTGGGGTTTCGGTGCGGTCGAGCCCAGGAGTTCGCGGGCGTTCGAGCACCCCCGAGTCGGGTCCGTGGAAAGGGTCGTGCGGCCGGTGGCAGGCGCGCCCGGCGGCGGTCCGGCAGGGTCCCCTCGCGGGTGGGGCGGGCGGCAGGTGGTGCTGTCGCGGGAGGCCGGGAAGGGCCCGTCCAGCTGCGCGGGCGGGGGTCGGGGCGGGCCGTCCGAGGTCAAGGTTCGGTCTCGGTCCACGGCCGCCGGGTAGGGTCGGCGGCATGACGGACGAGGTGCTGCGGGTGGTGCTGATCGGGGGGACGTCGAACACCGGGAAGTCGACGGTCGCCCGGCTGGTGGCGGAGCGGCTCGGCTTCGAGTACCGGTCGACCGACACACTGGCGCGGCACCCGGGCCGCCCCTGGCCGGTGCCGGGGTGGGAGGTGCCGCCGCACGTCGCGGAGCACTACCGCACGCTCACGGTGGACGAGTTGATCGCCTCGGCGCTCGCCCACTACGCGCGGCTGAGACCGGTGATCGGGGAGCTGGTCGCGGAGCGGGTGACGGACGGCGACGGCCCCGGTCTCGTCCTGGGGGGCTCGGCGCTGTGGCCCGACGGCGTGGCACGGCTGGTCGGCCCGGGCACCGCGGCGCTCTGGCTCACCGCGGACGAGGCCGTGATCCGTGAGCGGATCCGGCTCGCCGGACGGTACGCGGAAGCGACGGAGGACGGGCGCTACCTGATGGACAGGTTCCTGGCCCGCAGCGTCCGGTACCAGGAGCTGATGCTGGCGGAGCTGGACCGGCTCGGGCTGGACCGGCTGGACGCCGGAAGCGGCCGCGCGGCCGACGAGCTGGCGGACGCCGTGCTCGCGGCGCTCGCGCGGCGGCGGCCCGTCACAGGCTCAGGGTGAACGAACCCTCCCCGTGGCGGCGGCCGTTGACCTGGAGCTCCAGCAGGTGCACGCCCGCGTGGTAGCGCCGGGTGCTGATCGGCTTCACGGCGTGCCGGCGCACGGCCCGCCAGGTCTCGCCGGGCGCGAGCGAGCGGGTGGTGAGCTTGAAGACCTTGGGCGTGCGGCTGCCGTTGGCCTTCACGTGGTGCACGACGTAGTCGATGACCACGCTGGCGCTCTCGTCGTGGGTGTTGGTCACCGCGTACTCGAACACCAGCTCCTCGCCGAGCGTGATCTCGGCGGTGCGCACGAGCGGGCCCTCGACGTCGACCGGGACGTCGGGCCGGTGGCCGAGCAGCGCGAGCGCCTCGGGGCGGCCGGCCTTGATCAGGGTGCGCAGGCCGTGCCGGATCAGCGGGAGGGTGGTCGGCGCCGGGTCGGCGAGCCAGCGGGCGGCGGTCTCGACAGCGGTGTCGGGGTGGTCGCGGCTGATGTCGTTGAGGTGGTTGGCGACCGAGCGGCGGACGTACTCCGAGGGGTCCCGGTACAGCGCGTCGAGCACGGGCAGGGCGGGCGCCGGATCGGCGATCAGCGCCGGGAGCCGGGCGGCCCAGGGCAGCCGGGGCCGGGTGCCCTCGCTGGCGAGGCGGCGCACATGCGGGTCCGGGTCGGCCGTCCACCGCCGCACGACGGCGAGCGCGCGACCCTGGTCGGCGCGCAGGAACGGGCGGACGGCCATCTCGGAGGTCAGCCGCGGGGTGAGCGCGGCGAGCAGTGCGAGCGCCGGTTCGAAGGCGTCCAGACCGCGGACGGCGACGGCCTCGCCGACGGGGAAGGTCATCGGGCCGGTGAACTCCTCGTCGCGCAGCGCCTCGCGCAGCACCCGCTCGAAGGCGGGGTAGTCGGACGGGAGGTCGGCGAGCACGGCGTCGCGGACCGCGGCGACGCGTTCGCTGAAGCCGAGCCCGTCCAGCGCCGCTCCGCACCCGTCGAGGGCGTCGGTGGTGACACCGTGGCCGGTCCGGGCCAGGCAGCGGGCGAGTCCGGCGACGGTGTCCGGGTTGAGCATCTCGTCGGCTGAGGGCACGGTGGTCTCCTTGGTGCTCGGTGGTGCGGCGGCCGCGGACGTCACCCGCCCGTCGCGGCCCGTGTAGCGTGGCACACCCCACTGACAACGGGTGCCCTGCGACCTGTGACGCGGTGGCTGCCGGGCGGACGGTCGGAAGGGGCGGGGACGTTGCCGTACGAAGGTCTGATCGTCGACTTCGCGGGAGTGCTGACCACCCCGCTCGGCGAGTCCGTGCGCGGCTGGTGCGCGCGCAACGGCCTCGCGCCGGACACCTGGCGGCGCGCCCTGGTGGACGACCCCGCCGGGCGGGCGCTGTACGGGGAGCTGGAGCTGGGCCGCATCACCCAGCACGAGTGGAACCGCCGCACGGCCGCCCTGATCGGGGTCGAGCCCGAGGACCTCATGGGCCGGGCGCACGCCGGGGTGCGGTCCGTGCCCGCGATGGTGGAGCTGGTGCGGGCGGCCCGCGCGGCGGGCCTGGCCGTCGCCCTGCTCTCCAACTCCTACGGTCTCGACCCCTACAACCCGTACACCGCCACCGGCGTCTGGGACCTCTTCGACGTCCGGGTGATCAGCGGCGAGGTCGGGCTGGCCAAGCCGGACCCGGACATCTACCGGCTCACCCTGGAACGGCTCGGCCTGCCGGGCGAGGCGTGCGTCTTCGTCGACGACCACGCCCCGAACCTCGCCCCGGCCGAGGCACTGGGCATCACCGCCGTCCACGCGGACGGCCCCGGGACGCCGGGCGCGGTGGCCCGCCTGCTGGGGCTGCCGTAGCGGCGGGGTCCGTAGCGCTGTGGTCCGCGGTCCGCGGTCCGGGCTCCGCGGTCCGGGCTCCGCGGTCCGGGCTCCGGGCGGAGGGTGACAGTGCGACCGTGGGTGTGCGACGCTTCCACGCACGCGCCGCCCGGCCGTACGGTCGAACGCGGGCGCGGTGACTCGGGGAGTCGGGGGGTCGGATTGGCCGAGGACGTGCCGCCGGACGGGAGCCGTCGCCGGGCCGGCGGGGGAGCGGTCGGCGGTCGGACGGTACCGCTGCTGCTGGTCGTTGGCGGGTTGCTGCTCGCCGCCGCGGCGCTGCGGCCGGCCGACGGCCTGCTGGGCCCGCCCGGGGACGCGGTGGTCCGTACGACCGGCCCCGTGGTGCTGATCGCCCTCGGCTGGGCGGTGCTCGTCGGATGGTTCACGGCGCGTTTCCGGGCGGAGGTCCGCCCGCTCGTCGGGCCGACGCCCTGGACCGAACGCCTGCGCGAGGCGGCCGGGTTGCTGCTGGGCGCCGCCGCCGCGCTGGTCCCGCTGCTGCTGCTCGCCCTCCACAACCGCCTGCGGAAGCCGTCGGGCCCGCAGGAGCCGATGGTGCTCCCGACGCGGCCGGCCCCGACGGAGCCCCCGGAGGACACCCCGCCGGTCGAGGGCGGCAGCAACCTGCTCACCCTGCTGCTGTACGCGCTCGGCGCGCTCCTCGTGGTCGCCCTGGTCGTGGCGCTGACCCGGGTGGTGCTGGTCCGGTACCGCGCCCGGCAGCGGGCGCGCCCGCTGCCCGCCGTCGGCCGGGCCGCCCCCGGGGAGGACGCCCTCGCGGCCGCCGTCGCGACCGGCCGGCGCTCCCTGCACGGCGCCGACGCGCGGGCCGCCGTGATCGCCTGCTACGCCGCGATGGAGGGCTCGCTGGCCGAGTCCGGCGTGGAACGGCGGATCGGCGACAACCCGGCGGAGCTGCTGGAGCGGGCCGTCGCGGACGACCGGGTCGACCGGGCCCCCGCGTACGCGCTCACCGAGCTGTTCCGGGAGGCCAGGTACTCCTCCCACGCGATGGACGACGGCCATGTGCGCCGGGCCCGCGCCGCCCTGGACACCATCGCCGCCCGGCTGGCCGCGGACGGCGGCGATCGGCCCGCCGCCGACGGGGCCGGCCAGTCCGCGGCCGACCGCGCCGCCGCGCCCCGGAGCCGTCGATGAGCAGCGAACCCGCCCGCCGCCGCGCCGCCGCGTCCGAGGGCGGACGGCAGCCGACCCGAACCGGCTCCGTACGCCACAGCCTGACCGAACTGACCGTCGTCGCCGTCCTCGCCGAGGTGGTGCTCGGTCTGGTCGGCGGCCCGCCGGCGGTCGTCGCCGGAGCGGCCGTGCTCGTCGCCGTCGCCCTGCTCACCGGCCGGTACGTGGCCGGCGCCGGGTCCGAGGACGTGGGCCTGCGCCGGCGGCCGCGGCTGATGGACTCGCACGAGCCGGGCCTGTCCGACTGGCGCTGGACCGTGCGCCAGGGGCTGACGCCGGACCGCGACGCCCAGCTGCTGCGTGGCCGGCTCCAACGGCTGTTCGCCGCCCGGCTGTCGGAGGAGCACCACGTCTCGCTCACCGCCGACCGGCAGCGGGCGGCGGAGCTGATCGGCGCCCGCCTCTGGCCGTGGATCGACCCGGTCGGCGAGCCGCCGGCCCCGGCCTTCCCGCCGGACGTCCTGCGGGAGCTCGTCGACCGGTTGGAGTCCCTGTAGCCGCCCGGCCGAGCGTCCTTCCAGCCATGAGTCCCGACGCCGAGGCATCCGCAGCCGCCTGTCCCGTCCGTTCCGTCCGTCCCGCCCGTCCCGCCCGTCCCCTCAGGAGAGCCATGACCGCCGACCCCCAGGCCCCCGTCGACCCGAGCGACCACGGCGGGCCCGGAGAGCTGACGCCGCAGCAGGCCGGGGAGCGCGTCCGCGCGGTGCTGAAGGAGATCGAACGCGCCGTCGTCGGCAAGCCCGACGCGCTGCGCCTGGTGATGCTGGGCATCGTCGCCGGCGGCCATGTGCTGATCGAGGACCTGCCGGGGCTCGGCAAGACGCTGCTGGCCCGCTCGTTCGCGACCACCCTGGGCCTGGACTTCCGCCGGATCCAGTTCACGCCCGACCTGCTGCCCTCGGACGTCACCGGCGCGCCGTTCTACGACCAGCACAGCGGCGAGATGGTGTTCCGGCCCGGCCCGCTCTTCACCCAGCTGCTGCTGGCCGACGAGATCAACCGCACTCCGCCGAAGACCCAGGCCGCGCTGCTGGAGGCGATGGCCGAGGGCCAGGTCTCGGTCGACGGCGCCACCCGCCGCCTGCCGCAGCCCTTCGCGGTGATCGCCACCGCCAACCCGATCGAGTACGAGGGCACCTACTCCCTGCCCGAGGCCCAGCTGGACCGCTTCCTGCTGCGGGTGCGGATGGGGTACCTGTCCACCGGTCTGGAGGCCGCGATGCTGCGCGCCCGGCTGGACCGCTCCGCCCCCGAGGCGGTGCTCGACACCGTCAGCAGCCCCGCCGAACTGCTCGCCGTACGGGCCGCGGTCGAGCGCGTCGAGGTCGACGAGGACCTCGTCGACTACGTCGTCGCGCTGGTCGACGCCACCCGCAACGACCAGCAGATCCAGGTCGGCGCCTCGCCGCGCGGGGGTCTCGCGCTGGTGCAGCTGGCCCGGGCGCACGCGATGCTGGAGGGGCGCGACTACCTGATACCGGAGGACGTCAAGGAACTCGCCGTCCCCGCGCTGGCCCACCGCGTCACCCTCAAGCCGGAGTTGTGGGTGCGCCAGGTCGAGGCGGACGAGGTGCTGGCGCGGGTGGTCGCGGGCGTCCCGGCGCCGCAGACGGTACCGCGCGCCGCCGGGCCGGGCGTGGACGCCGCGCGGTGACCGTCTCGCCTCCCGCCGCAGGCCCGCCTCCTGCGGCCGCGTCTCCCACCCCCGACCCGGTGACCGCCCGCATCCTCGCCCGCAGCGCCCGGGCCACCGCCGACGGCCTGCCCAGCAGCCCGCCCTCGCCGCACTGGCGGGCCGCCGAACGGACCCTGCGGCTGCTCTCCGTCGCCACCGCCGCCGCCGTGGCCGCCCTGCTGACCGGTCACGGCTGGCTGCTCGCCCTGGCCGCCGCCCCCGCCGTGCTGCTCGCCCTGGCGGCCCCGGGCGGCGGCCGGCCCACCGAGCTGGCGGCCACCGTCACCGTGGAGCCGCGCCGTTGCTTCGAGGGCGAGCGCATCACCGCCCGCATCGAGATCCACCAGGACGGGCGGACCGGCCCGCTCGACCCCACCATCGCCCTGGGCCCCGGCGTCGTCCTGGAGGCGCTGACCGTGCGCCCCACCGGCGTGGACCTCGCCCTGCGCGCCGACAGCTGGGGCCGCTGGAGCCTGGGCACCGTCGACATCGACGTGCACGACGCCGGCGCCCTGACCCGCCGCACCGTACGGACCGAGCTCGGCACCGCGGACGTCTTCCCGGTGCCCGCGACCGCCCGCCTGACCCCGATCCCGGTCCGGCTGCCCGAGCGCCTCGGCGAACACACCACCCGCCACGACGGCGCCGGCGTCGAGGTGGTCGGCGTCCGCCCGTACGTCCACGGCGAGCGCCAGCGGCGCATCCACTGGCCCTCCACCACCCGCCGCGGCAGCATCCAGATCAACCAGTTCGCCGCCGAACGCGCCTCCGACGCCGTCGTCCTGCTCGACACGCTCGACGACGTGCACGACCCGGCCACCGGACTGTCCAGCCTGGACGAGAGCCTGCGCGCCGCCGTCGGACTGACCCGCGCCTACCTGCGCCGGCACGACCGGGTCGGCCTGATCGCGGTCGGCGGGCAACTGCGCTGGCTCACCGCCGGCACCGGCGACCGCCAGGTGTACCGGATGGTCGAGAGCGTGCTGGAGGTCCGCCAGGACCGGGCCCACCGCGGGCCCGCGCTGCCCCGGCTGCCGCTGACCGCTCTGCCGGGCCACACCCTCGTCTACGCGTTCACCCCGCTCGCCGACCAGCGGATCCTGGAGGTGCTCGGCCGCGTCGCCGACCACGGCAACCCGCTGGTGGTGGTGGAGATCCCGGTCGGCGAGCCCGTGGTCGAACAGGACGACGAGGTGGGTGCGTTGGCCCTGCGGCTCTGGCGCGCCGAGCGGGAGGCGATGCGCGCCGCCCTGCGCGGGCGCGGCGTCCCGGTCGCCCGCTACGTTCCCGGCGAGGCGCTGGACCTCGCCCTCGCGCCGCTGCTGCGCCGCCGGATCACAGGAGGATCCCGATGACGAACCGGCTGGAGAGGATCCTCCTGTGCGTCGTCGGCGACGCCCTGTTGCTGGCCTGCGCCGGGGTCGGCGCCGACGACGGCGCGGCCGCCCTGGTCGGGCCGGTCGGACTCGTCGCCCTGCTCGCCGTGGCGACCTGGGCCGCCCCGCCGCCGCCCGAGCCGGAGCGCCGCCCCACCACCTGGCCGGCCCGGCTGGCCACCCGGCGCACCACCGCGCTGGCGACCGGCTGCGTCCTGCTCGCCGCCCTCGGCGAGCCCGGCCTCTGGCGGGGCGCGGCTGTCGCCGTCCTGCTGACCGCCTACCTGCTGCTGCTCGACGCCTTCGGCCCCGACCGCCGCCGCCCCCGCCCCGCCCACACCGTCGCCGCCCTCGCGGCCTCCGCCCTCACCCTCCCGGCCGCCCTCACCGACACCGGCGCGGGCGAGTGGTCGCGGCCCCTCGCCCTCCTCGGCATCCTGACCGCCGCCACCGGCCTCGCCCTCGCCCTACGCCCCCGCCGGGAGAACTGACAATCCGGCTGCTCCCGGCACAGGAAGTCGGACCGGTCGACTTCCTGTGCCGGGCGCCCCCGGGCGCGGGCAGGAGCCGGAAGTCGAACTGGCCGACTTTCTGTGCCAGGTCCAGCACGGCACTGCCCGCATTCCCCAGGGCGCGGGCAGGAGCGGGAAGTCGGACCGGCCGACTTCCCGCACCGGAACGAACGTGGCGGCGGCGGGAGCCGCGGCCCCGGCAGCGGGCTGCGTCAGGCCGCGGCGCCGCGCCGAGGAGCGCAGCCGCGTCGTGGCCTTCCACCTGCTCTGCCGCCGGGACGGCCGCCCCGCACCGGGTGCCCTTGGTAACGCCTACCGGTGGGTGTTCTTGACGTTGGGCTGCGCCTTCTGGTTGTAGATCTCCTTGCCGTCGGCGTTGAAGGCGTGGACGTAGGGGGTCGCGGGGAAGCGCTTCTCGTTGGGGTCGGTGGAGACGGCCGCCGTGTGGACGAACGCGCCGCCCGCCATCACGGCCGGGTACTGGGTCGGGTCGTCGCCGTAGCTGACGGTGATCTTGGCGACGTCGGACGTGTAGTGCCCGGCGCCCAGCGAGAGGTACTGCCCGGGAGCGACCGGCTCGCTGAAGCTGTCGAAGAACGCGATCCGGTGACCGGTGCCCCAGAGGCGGTCGTTGATGAAGGTCGGCGGGGAGGACAGGCTGTTGCCGCTGCTGCCCTTCGTCTCGCACTGCACGTACTTTCCGGCGGAGTTGACGGCGACGACCACGCCGTCGGTGTCGGACGAGGCGACGGGGGTGCGGACCGCGATCACCGCGTTGTACTGCGACGCGTCGGAGCCCAGGCAGGTGCCCAGGATCCCGGCGACGGTCCCGGCGTCGATCGGGGTCGTCGTCGTGCTGGTGACGGTGAAAGCGGCCGGGGCGCCAGGCGCACCGGTGACGGCCGTGCCGCTGCCGGAGGCCGGGGCGGCGGGCGCGGTGGCCGGGGCGGCGGCGGGCGCGGCCTCCGGCGTGGCGGTCGGCGTGGTGGCCGGGGCGGCGGCGGGCTCGCTGTGGATCGTGGGGGCGGGGGTGGAGGTGCCGGTCGCGGCGGTGGCCATTCCCCCGGCGGCCGCGACGGCCGCGGCGGTCGCGGTGGCGGCGATGAGCATGATCGGGCGGATGCGCATGGATCCGTGTCCTTTCCTGCGGGCGTCCGGTTGACGCCGGCACCCCTGTAGGCCCCCCGATGCCCGGCGGGTCGCACCCCGCACGCGTGATCCATGTCATAGGCCGCGGGTGCGACCCCGGCACGGCGCTCGTGCGTACAGGGCGGGAGGCTTCACCCGCGACGCACGGCTTTCACCGCCGTGGGCGAGGAGTGCCTCCTCACGACCCGCTTGTGCCGCGAGCTGCCGGACAGTCCCAGAAGAGAGAGGCCCTTGATGACGCCACAGGAGTTCGACGCGTTCTACGCGGCGTCCTTCTCCCGCCTGACCGGGCAGCTCTACGCGATAACCGGTGACTGGTCCGAAGCGCAGGACGTGGTCCAGGAAGCCTTCATTCGTGCGTGGGACCGAAGGCGCACCCTCGACCCGGACGACGCCCCGGAGGCATGGATCCGGACCACGGCCCGGCGGCTGGCCCACTCCCGCTGGCGGCGGCTGGCCCGGGGCCTGCACTTGGCCGGCCGCCACCACCGCCAGGAACCACCCACCGTCGAGCCGCCCAGTGAGGAGCACCTGATGCTGGTCACCGCGCTCCGGTGCCTGCCCGAGGCACAGCGGGCCGCACTCGTCCTGCACCACATGTGCGACCTGTCCGTCGAGCAGGTCGCGGCCGAGACCGGCGCCGGCGTCAGCGCCGTCAAGAGCCGCCTCGCCCGAGGCCGGACCGCGCTCGCGGCCATACTCGCCGACCGGACCCCGACCAGCGAGGAAGGAAAGCTCCGTGTCTGACCCCACGCACGACACCCTCGGCGACCGGCTGCGGCAACTCGGCACGCAGATGTCCGCACCGACCCTGCCCGCTGCGGAGATCCGCCGCCGCGCCGACCGGCGCCGCCACCGCCGGCGCGCCCTGGGCACGGCAGTGGCCTGCACTGCGGCAGCGCTGTGCCTGGCCCTCCCGTCGGTGCTGAACTCACCGGGGCCGCTGCCATCACCGGGGACGCAGAACTCACCGGCACCGCAGCAATCACCGGAACCACAACAAGGAGCGGCCACCTCGGACGCCGCCTCCGCACCGGCTTCTCCCGCCCCTCCGGCCGCTTTCACCGTCACCAGCACGGCGACGGTGCCGATCGAGGCCGGGGCCGTCGCCGGGATCCTGGGCTCCTGCCTGGGCTCGGATGCGACGCGGTACCACGCGGTGATCGCGGTCCGCACTCCCGTCGCCTCGTCGGACACCGACGGCGTGGTCGTCGCCGTCGACTCCGCCGGAAAGTATGTGCAGTGCGAGTCGAAGGGCGACAAGGGCAGCAGCATGTCGGCCCCTCCGACGCTCATCAACGGCCGCCTGTGGGGCGCCGGTCACCGGATCGAGTTCTTCGACGGCTTCAGCGCGCCGGCCGGTGATGGGCAGCATCTCTCGCTGGGGGCCGGGCACTACACGCCCGAGGTCGCCAAGATCACCGTCAGCTACGGCGATGACCCGACGCAGTACCCGGTCGTCATGGCGGGCGGAGCGTTCGTCCACACGGCGGCCGTCTCCCCGGGCGCCAACGGGAACGCTTTCCCGCCGGTCTCCTACGTCCACGCCTTCGACGCGGACGGCAAGGAGATCTACAACCAGAAGACCCAGACTGCCGCCAAGAACACCCCCCGGTAGGCGCTACCACGGGGGTTCGGTGGAAGCCCACGCATGTGTGGTTGGTTCGGCGGGGGCCCCGCCGGTGCCCGGGCGCCGCCCGGGGGGGCCGCGGGGGGGGGGGGCGTGGCCCGGGGGGGTGGGGGGGGGGGAGGGCGGG